>DBNZ01000017.1:0-4021 GCA_002299495.1 Methylococcaceae bacterium UBA659 | reverse complement strand
GGATACTCCTGGATTAAGGTGTTCCATATGGCGGTCTTGGAAACGCCTTCTGTCCGGCCTTCCAGAGGGATCTGCCAGTCCTGGCTATCGGTTTGGGATAAATAATGGTTTTCAGCGGCATAAGCCAGCGTGGCGGGCAGATGTAGCCCCGACTGCGGATGCCGGTTGATGAATGCCTTAAGGTCATCCGCTTTGACCAATCCGGTGTCATCGCCTAGCGTGGCCAGAAAGTCGATAACATTTTGCAGGTACAAGCTATCCAATAAAGGTTCGACTTCTAAGCCGTATCGTTCGGCGGATTCTATGACTTGTGCGCTAAGGTCCGCTAACAGCTCTTGGTTTAGCGGTTGGGGCTGTGGGTTGGTTAAAGGTGACGGGGTCAGATGATAATCGAGAAAGCTAAGCCCTCGTTTTTGCTGGCGGTGCAGCCTGACCGCCCGGAACCGGACATCTTGCAACAAGGCGATGGCGTTACCCTGTTGATCGAACAGGGCGAACTCCGCCTGCAACGAGTGGGGCAGCTTATGCAGCAATGTTGCCGTCGCAAGCACAGGTGTGCTGTGCTTGCAGCGGAGATTCAACCGGCCAATCTTCACCGGGACAAAAGCGGTGTCAACCTGCTGATGCAGGTGATCCTTCAAGATTTGGAAGGCTAATTGGAACGTGCAATCTAACAGGCAAGGGTGGAGGTAATAGTCGGCCAATCCTGCTTTGATAGAGTCTGGGACGGTCAAGACCGCTAGGGCGTGATCGCCGTCAACCCAGCCGTGGCTGAGCGCCATGAAAGCGGGGCCATAGTCTAGGTCCACGCTGCTGGTGAGGGCGAAATGGCCGGCGGTGTCAAAATCCGGCGGGCGGTTGGGTAATTCGGGCGCACGCAGCTTGAGTTTATTGCCGGTGGCATCGCTGAGCACGCGGCCTAAGGAGTGGTGCTGCCATTCCAATGACTGGCCATAATCCCGGCTGTTGAGGGTGAAATGGCCGTCGCTGGCGTTTAGGCTGAACCGGGTCAGCTTGGTTTGGTCTTGGCTAAGCACCAAGGGTGTGCGTATTTCCAGTTCTTCAATTTCAATGAAATCGGTGGCGTGGCATTGATGGGCGGCGGCCAGCGCCAATTCGGCAAACCCGGCGCCTGGGAAGACAATGGCGCCGCCGACGTTATGGTCGGCTAAGAACGGCTGCAGTTGGGTGTCTAACTGGTTTTCCCAGCACCCTTCGTGTTGCGCCAAAGGGTAACCTAACAACGGATGGACTTTTTTCCGGGTCAGCAAGCCATACGATTCGCTAGTGACTGGATGCCAGAGCTTTTCCCGTTGCCAGGGATAATGGGGCAATTTGACAAACTGGCCCGCTACAGGGAACCAGCGTTTGTGGTCAAAGCCGACCCCCGACATCATGATCTTGGCCGCGCTTTGGACTAACTGCTCATGACCGGCGCTGGTTTTGGTCAGGGTGTTGACAGTGACGCCCTGTTGGCTGGCGGCCTTGATGCCGTCACTGATATAGGAGTGCAGCACGGGATGGCTGCCGATCTCGACGAAGACATTAAACCCTTGCAGGATGGCGGCGTCCATGGCTTGCTGGAACTGGACCGGCTTACGGATGTTGTCCCACCAATAAGTGGCCGATAGTGGGGCGTCCGTAAGCGCTTGGCCGGTGACGGTGGAAAAAAATGCCAGCTTAGGTCGGCTTGATTTTAGGTCTGCCAAATCCGCATAAATGCCCGCTTCGATACCGTCCATGGCCGGGCTGTGGAAAGCGTAATCCAACGGCAATCTTTTGTAAAAGGTGTTGTTGGCGGCCAACTGGGCTTCCAATCCATGCAGTTGTTCTAAGTCACCGGCAATGGTGGTGCCGCGATAGCTGTTGATGCCGGCTAAGGACAATTTGTTGAAACCCTCCGAGTCCAATAAGGCCAATACCTCAGCGGCGCCCAAACTCACAGCGGTCATGCCCCCGGATGCTTTTGTCCGGCCTTGTTGATGGCTGCGGAAATAGATCACTTGCACCGCTTGGGCCAGCGTCAAGACACCCGCAGCCCAAGCCGCGGCCACTTCGCCGACGCTATGGCCAACTACGGCAGCGGGTGTTATGCCCTGTTCCTTTAAGACTTCGGTGATGCCTGCTTGCAGCGCGAACAGCGCCGGTTGCGCTATTTCGGTAGCGTCATAGCGGTTATCTTCTGCCTGTGCGGACAATGTCTCGGTCAGCGAAAAATCAGCGTATTGGCTGAAAATACCGTCGATTTCGGCCAGCGTCTTACGGAAAATTTCTGATTCCATTAATAGTTGTCGGCCCATGCCCGGCCATTGGCAACCATTGCCGGAATAGACAAACACCGGGCCTTTGGCTTTGGCCAAAGCGGTGCCGGTATGGACCGGGGAGGATGCGTGGGGATCGGTTTTGGCAAATTCCCTAAGTTGCCCGGCGGTGTTTTCGGCGCTATCGGAGAAAATTAAGGCGACGTGTTGATGGCGGTCGCGGTGGTGAAAAGCCGAATAGGCTATGTCATAAAACGATGCCCCGTTGGCGGGTTCGAGGAACCCGGCCATTTCCAGCGCCGCTTGCCTTAGTGCCGCACTGTCTTTGCCTGACAAGACAAGAGGCAAGCTGTTGGATGGGGCGGGCAAATTTCGCTTACGGGTTCGAACCCTAGGAGGGCTTTTCAGGATGACATGGGCGTTAGCGCCGCCAAAGCCGAATGAATTGATGCCGACAATGAGTTCGCCTTTTGGTTTCAACGCCTCAGTGCTGGTGGCTATCCGTAGATTCCAGGCGTCGAATTTTATGTTGGGGTTAATATGGGTGGCGCTGATGGTGGCGGGGACGGCGCGGTGCTCTAGGCAATTTAAGGCCTTGACCAATCCGGCCACGCCCGAGGCCGATTCCAGATGCCCTAAGTTGCTTTTCACGGAACCTATCAACAGCGGTTTCCGACGTTTTTGGGCAAGGGCCAGGCCGATAGCGCGGGTTTCAATCGGGTCGCCTACGGCGGTGCCGGTGCCATGCGCCTCGAAATAATCTATGTCATCGGGGCTGATGTCGGCCTGCTGGTAGACGCGGGACATCAGTTCGGCTTGGGCGGTGGGGTTGGGAATGGTCAGGCCGGATTTATGGCCATCGGTATTGACCGCGCTGCCTGCGATGATGGCCAAAATGGGGTCGCCATCGGCTAAGGCTTGCTCGTATTCTTTTAGCAGGAACAGGCCGCCGCCCTCCGAACGGACATAACCGTCGCCGGATTCGTCGAAAACATGGCAGCGGCCAGTTTTGGAAAGCATGGTGGCTTTGGAAAAGGAGACGAACCCATAAGGGTGCAGATGCAAGTTGATGCCGCCGGTTAGGGCTTGGGAAATCTCGCCGCTACGGATGGCAAGGCAGGCCTGATGGAACGCCACCAATGAGGAGGAACAGGCGGTGTCCATAGAAATGCTG
Organism: Methylococcaceae bacterium UBA659; assembly: GCA_002299495.1. Lineage (GTDB taxonomy): Bacteria > Pseudomonadota > Gammaproteobacteria > Methylococcales > Methylomonadaceae > Methylovulum. The sequence goes on along the minus strand of DBNZ01000017.1, from coordinate 586 downwards.
GGGCCGTGCAAATCGAACACATAAGAGATGCGGTTAGCGGCGATACTGGAGATAAGGCCGGTCGCGGCGGCGGCTTTGATGGCCGCCATATCATCGGCTAAACGGTAGGCGTAGTCGACATTGGAAATGCCGATGTAGACACCGCAATCACTGCGCCGTAGCGATGATGGCAGGATGCCTGCGTTTTCAAACGTTTCCCATGCCAATTCCAACAACATCCGTTGCTGTGGATCGATCAGCGCCGCTTCCCGGGGAGATATGCCAAAAAAAGCGGCGTCGAAACCGGAAATGTCACCTAAGCTACCCGCAGCAAATGTGTAACTGCTGCCGGGATGACGTTGGTCGGGATGCAAAAAGGAGTCCTTGGCCCAGCGGTTGGGGTCAACCTCGGTCACTAAGTCCTTCTTCGCTAACAGGTCATTCCAGAAATGGCGTGTATCAGTGCCGGGAAAACGTAGTGAATAAGCAATAATGGCAACGCGTCTATGCATTCTCAGAAATCTGTCCTTCCACTTTAGTCAGTCGGGAATTATAACCGATTTGAATTTCAAAATACCAATTCGCATTAGCCGTTTTTTGGGATATA
>DBNZ01000071.1 GCA_002299495.1 Methylococcaceae bacterium UBA659 | reverse complement strand
GCCAGTATTGGCATCAGCTTGTTCCCTGAACACGGGAAAACGCCAGAAATCTTGATGCAGCAAGCCGATAGTGCGCTTTATTTGGCCAAAGCCCAAGGACGCGGGCGGTATGCGTATTTTAGCGAGGACTTGACCATAGCGGCGCAAAAGCGAATGGCTTTGGATAACCGGTTGCGTAAGGCCATTGAATTGGGGGAACTGTCGGTTTTTTACCAGCCTCAAGTGGAAATCGCAACCGGACGAATTGTGGGCGCCGAAGCATTGGTGCGCTGGTTAAACCCGTTAGAAGGCATTATCATGCCGGATAGTTTTATTCCGTTGGCGGAAGAAAACGGTTTAATTTTACAAATCGGCGAATTTGTCCTGCGGGAGGTTTGCCGGCAAGGCAAACAATGGTTGGATGAAGGGTTGGAAAATTTTTGCCTGGCCGTGAATGTTTCGCCCCATCAATTCGCCCAATCCGACTTGGAATCGTTGGTGATTTCTATTTTGCAAGAAACAGGCTTCCCGGCTCAAAACTTGGAATTGGAGCTGACCGAAACGGCCCTGATGTCGCGCCAAGAAGAGAATTTAAAATTGCTAAATACGTTACGGTCTATGGGCATACGTTTTGCGATTGACGATTTTGGCACGGGATACTCATCGCTTGCTTATTTAAAAAAGTTTCCGCTTGACCTTTTAAAAATCGACAAGAGTTTTATAGCAGACATACCTGGGCATGCCGATGACATGGGAATTGCGTCTTCGATTATTGCCATTGGTGCAACATTGGGTTTCAAAGTCTTGGCCGAGGGGGTGGAAAATGCCCAACAATTGAGCTTTTTGGCCAGCAAAAGTTGTGACTTGTACCAAGGTTATCTATTCAGCAAACCTTTACCCGCCCAAGGATTTGCTAAACTGTTGCGCGGGCATCCTGCGGCGGTGAAAAAAAGACTCCCGATTTAAATTTTTATTCATTAAGCATTTAGCAAAAGATATTACCATACGACTCGCGTCAAGCAGCAACGAAGCATTATCTTTCAGTAACTTAAACAATGGCTTACCTTATGAATATACAGCATACAGCGCATCCTTGGCACGGCATTAACCCGGGCGAGAAAGCGCCCGATATAGTCACCGCGTTTATTGAGATAGTGCCTACGGATACGGTTAAATACGAAATTGACAAAACCAGCGGTTACCTGAAAATTGATAGGCCACAAAAATTTTCCAACACGGTGCCGACACTCTATGGCTTTATTCCGCAAACTTTCTGCGCCGAAAAAGTGGCGGAGTTTGCCGCCCTTAAATCAGGTAAAACCGTCGCTAAAGGGGATGGCGACCCGTTAGACATTTGTGTTTTAAGTGAGCGCAGCATCACTCACGGCAATATCATTGTCCAATCTATCCCGATAGGCGGGTTCCGCTTGTTAGATAAAGGGGAGGCCGACGATAAAATCATCGCCGTTTTGAAAGGGGATGAATTCTACCGGCAATGGAATGATGTTTCTGATTGTCCAGTATCCTACATCAACCGACTGAAACATTATTTCCTGACCTATAAAACGTTGCCGGGTGAGGCGGGAAGCTGTGAAATCACCAATGTTTACGGACGTGAAGAAGCGCACGAAGTCATTAGGCGTTCGTTTGCAGATTACAAAGTCCATTATGGCGGCAGGGAACGGTTTATTGCCAGCCGGTTTTTACCGTTAAAAAGCCTTATGCGTAAACACCGACGATTTGGCATGCGTGGCGAATAGCGTTTTTGTTAGGGGTCGGCGGAAGGGGCTTCCTGACCCTACGCCGACGTGCGGCATCCCTGCCGGGCTAATCCCGGCAAAAGCCCAGGTACTCGGCGCGGCAAACGGGATTTAATGCGTCTTTGCGTAACCTCGGTTAGTTGGCTTGGATGTGCTCGAAGGCGATGTCAGCAGCGAGAAAATCGAACATCATTTGGGCGTCGTCAAAATTACCGTAGGCCAACAGTAATTTTGTATAGGCGGCTTCTAACGACATGTTCCAAATCATCCTAGCGCCTTCATCAAGCAGGGCTTTGGTGCTTTGGTAACAAGCAGGGCTTTTGATGGCAGGGGCTAAAAACACGGTGATGTTTTGTCGCTTGCAACGTGCTATAAACCTGACCGATGAATACGGGTTGCCATAATCACTTGCGATCGCAGCCGTGCCTGAATGGTAGAGGTCATGAAGCACCGCGTTCACCCCTGTCAAATGATAACTATCATAATTTAGCCCTGGATAAGGCCGGACCATAAGGATCTGTTTGGCAAAATTGGCCTTTAACGGATAACTTTTTCGCTGCGGGTTTGCCCTAAGGCTATGGGGTCTCGTGAAGCCGTCACCATCAAAAACCCAATAATCCTTGTTTTGCACGCCCATGAAATGGTCGCTCAGTTGCAAAGACGACGCCAACCGGACGCCTAAATGGACGTGCATCATTTGCCCTAGGTTTTGGTAGGGGACAAACACCCCTGTTTCCTGAAGTTGCCGAATAAATTCTAGGGCGCAAATAAAATTAGCGACGCCATTGGCCCGGTTATCTTCAAGTGGATAATTACTGGAGACCAACAGTATAGGCAGGTGAGCCGAGTGCCAAAACAAACTCAGCGCCGCTGCGGAAAAGGCAAGCGTATCGGTGCCGTGGGTGATGATGACGCCATCAAATTCGGTAAGGTTTTCAGCCTCGACGGCCCGGATGATCCGCTCCCAAATACGGGGCACTAAGTTTTCGCTGGCCAGTTCAACAGGTTGGATCGTATAAAATGCAAACTCGTGGATGTTGGCATAGCTGTTTTGTAGCCGCTCCATCAATCTAAGCCGGGTTGATGCGTTGGTGTCAATGGTTGAGTTGACGACTGACGAGCCTATGGTGCCTCCGGTCAGAACGAGCAGAATTTTTTTCATAGCGGTTTAATGGGAAAAATAGCAAAACGGGATGTTAATTAATGAAAATTTCCTTGATCGTGGCCATGGCGAGTAATCGTGTCATTGGCGCTAATAATAAAATGCCGTGGCATCTTCCGGCTGATCTAAAGCGTTTCAGGCAGATCACATGGGGGGCGCCCATAATCATGGGGCGTAATACCCATGAATCGATTGGCAAGCCTTTGCCTGGAAGGACTAATATCATCATTACCCAAAATTTGGATTACCAGGCTCTAGGTTGCGCCGTTTGCTACGATCCCCAGTCAGCAAAAGAGCTGGCCTGCCAAACAGCCGATGAAATCTTTATCATTGGCGGCGCGAAACTGTATCAAACCTTTTTACCCTTTGCCCACACGTTGTATCTAACAAAAATAAAAAAAGCCTTTGAGGGCGACACCCTGTTTCCACTTTGGCCAGAACAGGATTGGCATGAACTCGAAAGGGAAGATGTCTTTGGGGACCCTACGGTGGATTTTGATTATAGTTTCATAAAATATACCAGAAAAGCCTGGTAAGCACTGACAAACCCTGGTCAAAAAGATAAAATGCCCGGATTTTCCGATCTTTTAGTCAATAGGCCACAGCTTGGTAGCAAACATGCAAACACATTACACTACAGATGACTTAAGGATTTGCGAGACCAAGGAAGTGATCGCGCCTATCCACGTCCATGAAGAATTACCGATGACCGACATCGCGGCTGAGACCACCATTAAAGCCCGGGCCGAGGTTCATCAAATATTGGTAGGGGGGGATGACCGTTTGTTGGTAGTGATCGGCCCTTGCTCCATTCATGACCCGGTCGCCGCAATAGAATATGCCCAGCGTTTGAAAGGGATAAAAGAAGAATTGTCGAACGAATTGCACATCATCATGCGGGTATATTTTGAAAAACCCCGTACCACTGTTGGTTGGAAGGGACTCATCAACGACCCCGACTTGGATGCCAGTTTCAATATCAACAAAGGCTTGCGGGTGGCTAGGGGATTGCTGCTCGATATCAACACCATGGGCGTCCCTGCGGCGACCGAATACTTGGATTTGATTACCCCGCAATACATTTCTGACTTGATCGCTTGGGGGGCGATTGGCGCTAGGACGACTGAAAGCCAAGGCCACCGGGAACTGGCCTCGGGAGTTTCCTGCCCGATTGGGTTTAAAAATTCTACCGATGGCACCATCAAAATTGCCATCGACGCCATTGGCGCCGCCATGAGTCCGCATCATTTCTTGTCGCTGACTAAGGCGGGACACTCGGCGATATTTTCAACGACGGGCAATGAGGACGTGCATATCATCCTGCGTGGTGGCAATGACCGCCCTAATTACGATGCCGTCAGCGTGGAACAGGTTGCCGAAGGGCTAAAAAAAGCGGCCTTAAGGCCGAACATCATGATTGATTTCAGCCATGCCAATAGTTTGAAACAATGCCAGCGGCAGCTGATAGTCGGGGATGACGTTGGCGGGCAAATTGCCAATGGCGACCATCGCATCATGGGCGTCATGATCGAAAGCCATTTGAAGGCGGGCAATCAAAAAGTGGTGGATGGACAGCCTTTGGTCTACGGACAAAGCATCACCGATGCGTGTTTGTCTTGGGAAGACACCGTACCCTTGTTAAGGAAATTGGCGAAGGCGGTGCAAACGCGCCGGACTATCGATAGCTATAGGAGTTTGAACGTATGAGGGTTTTTGTTAATGGCGAAGTCCGCGAAGTGGCTGAAAATGCCACAGTGGCGGATTTAGTGGCTGAATTGGGTCTGGCCGGAAAAAAAATCGCCGTTGAATTGAATAAAGAAATAATGCCGTTTAGCTTTTACGCCAACCAGACGTTAACGGCGGAAGACCGGTTGGAAATAGTCCACGCCATTGGCGGCGGCCAGCAGGATGCTAGGGATGATGCGTTTGTCATCGCAGGAACTGTTTTTCATTCACGTTTATTGGTGGGGACGGGTAAATACAAAGACTTGGAAGAAACTCGTTTAGCTATAGAGGCCAGTGGTGCTGAAATTGTCACCGTGGCCATACGCCGGACCAATATCGGCCAAAACCCGGATGAACCGAACTTGCTAGATGTTATTTCGCCCGAAAAATACACCATCTTGCCAAATACCGCAGGCTGTTTCACGGCAGGGGAGGCCATCCGAACCTGCCGGCTGGCAAGGGAATTGCTTGGTGGTCTCAAGTTGGTTAAATTGGAAGTGCTGGCGGATCAAACCACTTTGTTCCCTGATGTCGCCGAAACCTTCGTGGCGGCCGAATTGTTGGTCAAGGAAGGGTTTGATGTCATGGTTTATACCAATGATGACCCGATTGCCGCTAAGCGCCTGGAAGAGATAGGCTGCGTTGCGGTTATGCCGTTGGCGGCACCGATTGGTTCAGGTTTGGGTATTCGCAACCCTTACAATATCTTAACTATTGTCGAAAACGCCAACGTGCCTATTTTGGTCGATGCCGGCGTGGGCACCGCATCCGATGCCGCCATCGCCATGGAACTGGGTTGTGACGGAGTGTTGATGAACACGGCCATTGCCGCAGCCAAAAATCCCGTGTTAATGGCCTCGGCCATGAAAAAAGGCATAGAAGCCGGTCGCGAGGCGTACTTAGCCGGGCGTATGCCGAAAAAACGTTTCGCTTCGGCTTCTTCTCCGATTGACGGTTTGTTTTTTTAACAGGCCGGATCAATAGGTTTGTAGTGGTTAAAATGTGACGGTGCCGGTAGGCGCGCCACCCCTACGATTTTTAACCCGTTCAAATCTGACCGCCAGCCTTGGATTTTAAGGGGGCGGTCTCCCCTTTTTT
>DBNZ01000006.1:3039-11199 GCA_002299495.1 Methylococcaceae bacterium UBA659 | reverse complement strand
TTTGAGCAAAACCGTCATTAATAAAGCCTGCGTCATTAACTGGCCATAAAAGGCCCAATCCGTTAGGATTGGGCTTTTTTTTGCCGTCCAATTGATGCGGTTTTTAAACCGAGTAGGTAAAACGCCCGCTCTAAGTCATATAACGCCATAGGCCTGTTCGCCATGAAGCTTGTCAAGACCTTGATTTTTGGAATGTTTCTGGCGTTGTTTGGTCGGTATGCAGTTGCCGTAAACCCGGCAAAAACGCCAGCACACGCTTTAAAATCTACGCATCGTGCTTATAAGGAATTGGCCGGTGCCTTGTTGCCTATCGAAGCGGATGTGCCTTCTGGCTGTTTTCAGATGGGCAGCCCTGAGTCTGAGCTGGGCAGAAGTGAAAACGAAACCCAGCACCGGGTTTGCCTGAACGGATTTAAGATAAGCAGGTATGAGGCCACGATGGCTGAATTTAAAAACTTTATTCAGGCGACCGGCTATGTCACTGACGCCGGGCGAAATCAGGGGCAGCTAGGGTGTTGGAGTTATCAGACAGATGCCGAGTTCGGCTTTTTCAGGTGGGACTGGTGGCCTAAAGCGGATTGGGCAAAACCGCTAGGAACGGTGGCGTTATCGGGCAACCACCCTGTCAGTTGCGTCAGTTTTAATGACGTTATGGCTTATGTTGCTTGGCTGAACAAACAAACAGGCAGGAATTATCGGCTGCCCACCGAAGCGGAATGGGAATATGCGGCGAGGGCAGGGACAACCACCGCCCGGTTTTGGGGCAACAATGCGTGGATTGCTTGCAGTTACGCTAATGTCGCCGATAATAGCCGGTCGGAATTTGGGCATTGGCCGGTGCGCCACCGTTGCCAGGACGGCAGTTTTTTTGCCTCCGAGGCGGGGGCTTACCATGCCAATGCTTTTACGTTGCATGACATGATAGGCAACGTCTGGGAATGGACTTGTTCCAGCTATGAAGAGAACTACAATGGCAGGGAACTCGGCTGTTTTCAAGGCAAGGCCAAATTTGACACCTTGATCGCCATCCGTGGCGGCGGCTGGAATGCCGATACGGCCAGGGTAAGGGCCGCGCATCGGAATTGGGGGGCCAGTTGGTCGCGTCAGGCGAATTTGGGCTTCCGGCTAGTTAGGGGGGGCAGCCCATCCAAACTTGAAATAGCGCCGTGACGCTGAATAAGCTATGGAAAATCAATTATTTCAGGTGATTCCGGTGCTTTTTCGGTTTCGGTTTCCGCTTGGGACTCGGCTGGCTTTGCTTCCGTATTTTTAGAACCCACGTCTCTAGGCAGGGTCAGCAACTTAGCGTCAGGACCCATCGGTACTGAGAAGTCGGCTGATGAAATAATGGATTTTGTCACTAAGTCGACGGCTCGCAAGGAAATGTAGGTGTTCCTTTTTCCTGGCGCATACACGCCGCCCACCAATACGCCGGCTTTATGGCTGAAAAGTAACTTTTGGGTTTCCACGGAGAGCTCTAACGCCCCGTCTGCCTTCATGGAAAATAAATCAATAGGCATTTCCATACCGATAATTCGGTGGCCGGCTTGATGGAAGGCCGAGGCGATTTGGCCGGAAATGATCCGGCCAAAAGCCGAAGTTTTGTTCAAATTGTCAACATTCAATAAGGTGCTGACAACAATCAGGGAGTTCGTGGGTAATTTGTGGGTTAATCGGTTTTGTAGTTCGTCAACGGCGTCATAGCTGACTTCTACTAAATCAGCATCCTTGACAAGGCCGTGATAGCGGCTGCTACAACCGCCTAGCGTTGCAACAAGAAGCAGGGTGAACAAAACGGGGGATTTTTTTAACATGGCCATATTTCCTGATGGTGTGTTGTAGATGTTAAGCATGGGCAAATTTTTTAGGATCATCCATTAGATGAAAAGAATACTAGCCTATGGCCTTAGGCAAGACAAGCCGGAGTGTGTCTTTCTGGTATTTAAAAAGCTTTAATTTTCGGGTGTTGCCTTGCAAAAAGTTGATACCGATGTGTTGGTTTTGGGTGCGGGAGCCTCTGGTTTGATGTGCGCCATAGCAGCGGGCAAACGCGGACGGCGGGTGCTGGTGTTGGACCATGCCAATAAGGTGGGCAAGAAGATATTGATGTCAGGTGGCGGCCGTTGCAATTTCACCAATTACTTTGTTGGGCCGGAAAATTTTTTATCGGGAAATCCGCATTTTTGTAAATCGGCGCTGAGCCGTTTTAGCCAGTGGGATTTTTTGGCCTTGGTGGAACAGCACGGCGTTCCCTATCACGAAAGAGGGCATGGCCAACTGTTCTGCAATGAAAGCGCTAAGGATATTGTCAACATGCTGTTGGCCGAATGCGCGGATGCTAATGTGGACATCCGTTTGAATACCAAAATCACTGGCATAGCGAGGGAAAGCCGTGGGTTTGTCGTGTCCACGGATACTTGCCGGTTTGAATCGGATTCCTTGGTGGTGGCCTGCGGGGGGTTGTCGATCCCGAAGATAGGGGCGTCGCCTCTGGGCTATCAAATCGCCCGGCAGTTTGGGATACCCATGGTGCCGACCCGTGCCGGTTTGGTGCCGCTGACCTTGCAACCTGCTGACAAAGACCGTTTTGGGCAATTATCGGGCATTGCTGTTTACAGTGAGGCCAACACGGCTCGGCAAGCGTTCCGTGAAAACCTGCTGTTTACTCATCGGGGCTTGAGCGGGCCGGTGATTTTGCAGATTTCGTCTTATTGGCGTCCCGGCGATGTGGTCACCATCAATTTGTCGCCCGAATTCGATATACTGGAACACTTAATGGCGCAACGTCAGCAAAAACCTAAAGGCACGGTGCGAAATTGTTTGGAGCGGCATTTGCCGCGCCGGTTATTGGCTGGTTTCCTACCCGAGGAGGCGCTAGGCAAATCGATGGCCGATTGCCCGGACCAACAGCTAGAGGCGATCGCCGTGCAGCTACAAGCATGGCATGTCAAACCGAATGGCACCGAAGGTTACCGGACTGCGGAAGTGACGTTAGGCAAAATGACTTCGTGCTTCGAAAACTTCTTGCAATCATAAGTACATTATTAACAGTAATAGACCATGTTTAGCTAAAATAAACGCAACTACAACAAAGTGTGAGGAACCTAAAACATGGCTATTTATGCAATTTGGAACAACAAAGGAGGGGTTGGTAAAAGTTACTTAACTTTCCAATTGGCATCTGAATATGCCCGTCAACATCCAACTAAAAAAGTGCTAGTGGTTGATTTGTGCCCACAAGCAAATTCATCATCTATGTTACTTGGCGGAATGGAGGAAGGTGAAAATCACCTAAATAATATTCATGGGCAACAGTCAAGAATGACTATCTCAGGATATGTTGACGATAGGATTCGCAGCCCTTATGTGCCTACAAATACGGGATCTGGTTATATAACTCAGGTTAGCCGATATAACAATAGAGTTCCAGCGAACGTATATCTTGTCGTAGGTGATGAAAAGTTGGAACTTCAATCATCGCGTGTATCCAGTGCGACAAATCCAGGGCCTAATGATGCTTGGCGAATAGTGCATTTATGGGTAACGGACTTAATTTCAGATATTAAGCGTTCATGGAATGACGAAGATTGCTGTGTTTTTATTGACTGCAACCCAAGTTTTTCAATTTATACTGAACTGGCATTAACCGCAGCGGAAAGATTGTTAATCCCATTTTCTGCGGATGGCTCATCAAAAAGAGCTATAAAAGCCGTATTGTCTCTTGTGTACGGGCAAAGGCGGCAGCAAGGTGACACACAGTCAGAATTCTACCTTGAATCTAATAGATACAATATGTCATTACCTGAAATTTATATGTACATAGGTAACAGGCTAACACAAATGAATAACTCATCGGCTTCAGCATTTAAAACTGTCGTTAATGAAATTAGTGATGAAATTTATTCCGTATGGCAATCTAGTAACACTCCTTTCTGTATACACCCGTTTGGAGCTACTAGACCAACTAACAAAAAATTGTTTAAAAATATGTTTCAGGCCGAGGTGAATGATGCAAATACGGCATCGGTCGTTTCGGGCGCGCTGGGCATACCTATAGGTGTACTTATGGCTGGTCAAAAAACTGTAGCAGGGATAACCATAACTGTTAATCAAAGTCAACTTGAAAAACAAGTTCCAAATTTAAAAGAACTTGTTCAACGCATTGAATAATAATGGTTAAAGTTGTTATTTGTTAAATGTGCCAAATGAAATGCCTAACATTACGCTCAAGCGGGACGCGCCTTTTCGTGGTGGTTTTGAAGGTTTGTTGTTTTTCCGGCTTCGGCGGCTTCGCCAGTCTTCCGTGACAGGCGCGCGCGCCCTTACCTCTACGTTAGGGGGGCGTGGACTGTGCGGCCCTATCATCCAAAACCATGGCGGCTCTGCAGTGCCCAGGGTTGTATTTTATCGGCGAAGTGGTGGATGTAACGGGTTGGCTAGGCGGTTATAATTTCCAATGGGCTTGGTCATCGGGTTGGTGTGCCGGGCAGTTTGTATAACACACATGGCCGACCTTTTTTCATGCCATTGGCAAGAGTCGTCGGCAAAAAGTTAACAGCAGTTGGCCGCCGTTGGCCATTTAATCTAAGGATGATCATCGACAATGAATGCTAGCTGGACAAGTTTTCTGATTACCGAATATTCGGCAAATGTGCAAGGGCGTGATGTGGTGTTTCCTTCTGGCATGGCCGAGACCGAAAAATGGATCTGTGCCATCAATCACTTGGCGGTGTTAACAGTGACCGGCAGCCAGGCTGGGCAATTTTTACAAGGGCAGGCGACTTGTAATGTCCAGGATGTGGATGGTAGCACCGCCCGTTTGGGGGCGTTTTGTACTCCCCAAGGCAAAGTCATCAGCACCTTTTTGCTGGTCAAATGGGCGATGGGTTATGGGTTGATACTGCCTGAAGGGTTGTTGGCGAAAGTCAAAAGCCATTTGCAAAAATACATTCTGCGTGCCGATGTGCAATTGCTTGGTGGTCAAGATGATCTCTGTTTGTTGGGGATGTCCAGTCCGGAAAACGGCGACGGGCAGTGGTTTTCCTGTCAACAATCCCCATTCTTTTGCATTAATTTCGGGCGTCGCCAATTGTCGGTGCTTGAGCCAACAAAGGCCATTGAAATTTGGACGGAAAAAGTCCGGCGGCAAAATTATCTGCTGGTAAGTTCATGTTCTTGGCGGTACCAGGACATTGCCCGGGGATTGCCTTGGCTAACGGCCGAAACGTCCGAACAATTTATCCCGCAAATGCTCAACTTGGACAAACTGGACGCCATCAGTTTTACCAAAGGTTGTTACACCGGCCAAGAGGTGGTGGCGCGGACGCACTATTTGGGTCAGGCCAAACGGAGTATGCTGAGGTTCGCCGTTAACCCGCCGGTTGCGCCATCGCCCCACGCGCCTGTGGCTGACGGCAACGGGAAAATTGTGGGCAGGGTGTTGGATGCGGCACGACATGACGGTTCGGCCAGGTTGTTATGTGTGTTGCCGAATGATACTGTAAGTTCAGATTTGCATTTACCAGATTTCCCTGACCATACCCTTAGCCTTGTATGAATGACATGGACCACCAAGCCGTCTTACGTTTCCGCCGACTCGGCGCACTGACTATTTTTGCCGTTTACCTGGTTATTTTGGCGGGCGGTATAGTCCGCGCTTCCGGTGCAGGCATGGGATGCCCTGATTGGCCGACTTGTTTTGGGCAATGGATACCACCCACCCATGAGTCGCAATTGCCGGCGAATTATCACGAAATTTATGCCCAACGGGGTTACCTGAATACCGAATTCAATCCGGTAAAAACTTGGACGGAATTCACCAACCGCTTGATTGGCGCCGCTACGGGTTTGCTGTTTCTGTTGACGGCTTGGTCGTCCCGGATTTTCCTAAAGACGGACAAAAGCATTTTTTATTTGGCGGTCGGTTGCCTGTTGTTGATCGGTTTCCAAGGCTGGTTGGGTTCCAGCGTGGTCGCCAGCAACCTTAAACCCATCATGATTACCGTGCATATGTGGGTGGCGCTATTGATAGTCGCATTGATGATTTACACCATTGCCCGGTCGCAACGGGATTTCCTGGGGCAATTGGTGGCGGGGCGGCTGTCGGGCCAATTTAGCCCGGTTTTGCTGGCAGCTATGGCCATGACGTTAGTGCAAGTGACAATGGGGACACAAGTACGGGAGGCGGTCGATTTTATCGCCAACAATCACGGCTATATTGACCGGCAATACTGGCGCGATGATTTCCCGATGATTTTTTATGCACACCGTTCCTTTTCGGCGGTGATTTTGTTTACCCATCTTTGGCTGGCGTGGCAGTTACGCAAATCGGGCGAAACCTGTGCCCTGTTGCGGTGGACGGGCGTAGTGCTGGCCTCTTTGGTGGTCGTAGCCATCTTGGCCGGGGTCAGTTTGGACAGGCTAGGTATGCCGCCTTTCGCTCAGCCTGTGCATTTGTTGATGGCCAACTTGATTTTTGGGGTGCAGTTTTTTTTGTTTATAGCCGTGAGCTATGCAGTCAATGTTCCGGTTTCCAGTAATCGGCAATAGCGTCGGCGATTTTTTTGCCCGTGTGTCCAAGCTATGACGGGTGATTTTTTCGTGGTCGCCTGCCTTTCGTCATTGGGTAAAAGACCTTTTCAGTATATCAACCCTAATTTTTGATAATATTGCCGACCGCAAAACATTTGGTAATAGATTTGCTTCATGGACTTTCAATTGCTCAACACCGACGGCCAGTCTCGCCGTGGTCGTCTCAGTTTCGCCCGTGGCGTTGTCGATACGCCGATTTTTATGCCGGTCGGCACCTATGGGGCGGTCAAATCGCTGACGCCCGAAGAGCTTGAGATCATTGGGGCGCAAATCATATTAGGCAATACGTTCCACTTGATGCTCCGCCCGACCACCGCCGTGGTCACAGCGCACGGCGATCTCCATGATTTTATGCGCTGGCAAAAGCCCATCCTGACCGATTCCGGCGGTTTCCAAGTGTTCAGCTTAGGCGCGTTACGCAAGATTAGCGAACAAGGCGTGACCTTCCAGTCACCGATTAATGGCGACAAGATTTTCATGGGTCCGGAAGAGTCCATGCGGGTGCAACGGGAATTAGGTTCGGATATCGTCATGATTTTTGATGAATGTACGCCTTATCCGGCCACGGCGGACGAAGCCGGCGAATCTATGCGCTTGTCTCTGCGCTGGGCGGCCCGCAGCAAGAGGGCACATGGTGATAATCCGAACGCCTTGTTCGGCATCGTACAAGGCGGCATGTACCCGCACTTGCGGCGCGAATCCATTGCCGGTTTGGTGGATATAGGTTTTGACGGTTACGCCATTGGCGGTTTGTCGGTGGGCGAGCCGAAGGCGGAAATGATGGCGACCTTAGATGCCATCCATCCTGACATGCCTGTTGACAAGCCGCGTTATCTGATGGGCGTGGGCACGCCGGAGGATTTGGTGGAGGCCGTGCGGCGCGGCATCGACTTGTTCGATTGCGTGATGCCGACCCGCAACGCCCGTAACGGCCATTTGTTCACCCGTTTTGGCGTCATCAAGATCCGCAATAGGCAATACGAGTTCGACCAACGTCCCATTGATGAGGAATGCGGCTGTTATACTTGCCGCAACTACTCCCGCGCCTATCTGAAGCACTTGGACAAATGCCAGGAGATGCTGGGTGCCAGGCTCAACACCATCCATAACCTATATTATTACCTAAGCTTGATGCAAGGCTTGCGTGAGGCGATTGCAGGGCAACGGTTGGCGGGGTTTGTCAACGAATTTTACTACCAGCGTGGAGAAATGCCATCCGGCACTTGACATTTAGTGGGCAAAAAACGAAAGTTGTCCAGGCATGGAAGCCCCATTTGTCAACAAGACGTGCGTTTTCTGCTTGGAATTATGGTGCTTCATAAAAAGACAAGTTTCTCGGGGAGTCGCTATTTTTGCGAAAGCTGGTTTTGGGCATCCCAGCCCCAGCAAACACTTCACGCGACTTAATGCCTGCGCCGCCCCGAGCAAAGCTAGCGTCGCGGTACAACATTAACCCTAAGACACCGCCTTACCGACCTGCTGCCGGAAGAGGAAAAAAACCAAAACCAAGGCCTGCAAAACCTATGAACCGGGTTTCCTGCCTATCGACAGCGCCCAGCTCAACTTGGG
>DBNZ01000006.1:1307-2680 GCA_002299495.1 Methylococcaceae bacterium UBA659 | reverse complement strand
CTCTCGATCGCTGTTCCAGACGCTATTCTACCTCCTTTATTGACTTATGAACCCAACTGACAAAAAAGTCGTCCACATTAAACCTAAGCAGGAAACCCAAAAGTTATCCGCCGCACAAAAGCAATTTAATAGCTTGGGTAAAAAAATTGACCAGCAGAAAAAGTGCTTGCAGGAATGGAAAGAAACCATCCCGGTTTATACCAGTAAAATTGAAACGGAATACAATCCCTTGGTTGAAAAGCTCAACCAACAACAATGGCTGTGGCTACAGTTACTGGATAAATATCATGACCAACCGCTGTTCAAAAAAACCGACAAGGCCAAAATCCGCCATTTGATTATGGACCTGTGTGAAGATTTGGCCTTCGAGTTAGGGACGGAAGAAGTGAAAGCCATGTACCGAAAATACGCAGGTGAAGATTTCGACGCGCTCCAAGAAACACAAGATGAGGCTATCGGCGAAATGATGAGAGGTTTGGTCAAGGACATGTTCGATGTTGATTTAGGCGATGACGTTGATATCCGCTCACCCGAGAAATTCCATGCCCAGTTGGAAGCCAAACTGCTAGGGCAACCATCCGGGGGTTCAGAACAACCAGCCCCGGAACCTAAAAAATCTAAAAAACAATTGGCTAAAGAAGCCCGCCAAAAAGAAGAAACGGCCTTAGCCAGCAAATCGGTGCAAGAGGTTTATCGTAAACTGGTCGCTGTTTTGCATCCAGACCGCGAACCTGATGCCGCCGAACATGAGCGGAAAACCGAGCTGATGCAGCGTGTCAACACGGCGTATAGCAAAAAGGATTTGCTGCAATTGCTGGAACTGCAATTGGAGATTGAACAGATTGATCTGGCGCATTTAAGCCAAATGGCCGACAGCCGCTTGAAATATTTCAACAAAATACTTAAGGAACAACTGACGGGTTTGGATCAGGAAATTTTCCAAATCGAAACAAGCTTTAAATACCCATTGCAAATGCCTTTTTACCAGCGGCTGCGTCCTAAACAGTTAATAATGCATCTGGCGCAAGACACAGAAGAAGTGCAAGAGCAAATAGCCCACCTTAAGAAGAACATCGCCTATTTTGCTAAACCGGAAACTTTTAAACTGTGGTTAAAAACTTACAAAATCCCTAAAAAAAGCCGCCGTGATGATGTTGATGACTTATTTTTTCGCGTATCGTCGTTTGATGTTAGATAAGCCATCGTTTTAGACGTGTCCTTCACCACGAAAGACACGAAGACGGTTCATGTATAAGCCCCCTCTCTTTTTGACATAGGTATCTACCCGTGTAGGAACGCCCATGTGGGAGCGCCGCCCCCGGCGCGATTCGGGACTGCCACCTAAGCGCCGGGTTGCGCCTTTCGGCTCGGGG
>DBNZ01000006.1:0-903 GCA_002299495.1 Methylococcaceae bacterium UBA659 | reverse complement strand
CCATATACCGAAACCGTCCTAACCTACCATCAGCGCACCAAGCACGGCTTAGAGCGTTATGCCAAAGGCCCTGAAACCATTGATTGGGAAGACCAGCCCGACCCGTTCCGGCGTTTTTCCGGCTGCCCGACCACTGCCTTGCCAAAACCGGGGCGGGAATTGGCGGCGCTGTTTGTCAATTTGGACAATCCGAAACAAATCGCCCCGCTGGCCTTGGATTTGCCTAACCTCGGTTTGTTGTTGGAATTGGCCTTCGGCTTGTCGGCCTGGAAACAATACGGCCCTAGCCGCTGGGCGTTGCGCTGCAACCCGTCCAGCGGCAACCTGCATCCGACTGAAGCGTATTTGATAAACGCTGGCAACAACCTGCTTGAACCCGGCGTTTACCATTACCACAGCCACGACCACGCCCTGGAACAACGCTGCCGCTTTCCCAAGCCCATTTCCGACGGCCTGTTGCTAGGCTTGTCTTCCGTCCATTGGCGCGAAGCCTGGAAATACGGCGAGCGGGCGTTTCGCTATTGCCAGCACGACATCGGCCATGCCTTGGCGGCTGTACGCTATGCGGCGGCCTGTTTGGGTTGGACGATCGAGTTGCTGGCCGATGTTGGCGATGCCGAATTGGCGGCGTTGCTGGGTTTAGACCGCAGCGACGACTTCAAAAAATGGGAACAAGAAACGCCCGACTTGGTTTGCCGCATCCACACCCTACAAGATTACCCGCCGCTATCCCTCGCCGCGCTACTGGAGCTGCTACCGACGGCAACTTGGTATGGCCAAGCCGACAGCCTGCGCGCCCACCACTTGTACCATTGGCCGGTCATCGACGAAGTGGCCGCAGCCGCCGTCAAACCGCACGGCGAGGAGCCACGGCCTAACACCGTTATCCAAACCCCGCCGCCT
>DBNZ01000198.1:542-9079 GCA_002299495.1 Methylococcaceae bacterium UBA659 | reverse complement strand
TGCTTTTTTGCGGCGGCTATCCGCATTCTCAACGCATTCAGCTTAATAAAGCCTTCGGCATCTTTTTGGTTGTAAGCCCCGGCATCCTCTTCAAAAGTAGCGATGCTTTCATCAAACAAGCTATCGCTGTCGGATGCACGACCTACCACGATGACATTGCCTTTGTATAATTTCAAACGCACTTTTCCATTAACGGCGGCCTGCGAAGCATCTATCATGGTCTGCACCATCCCCCGCTCAGGGCTCCACCAGTAACCGTTATAAATCAACGAGGCATAGCGGGGCATCAGTTCATCTTTCAAGTGCGCCACTTCACGATCCAATGTCAACGATTCGATGGCGCGGTGGGCTTTCAGCATCACCGTACCTGCCGGCGTTTCATAACAACCCCGGGATTTCATGCCGACATAGCGGTTTTCGACCATGTCCAAGCGGCCAACGCCATTGGCGCCGGCAATATCGTTCAATTTTTCCATGACCTCAGCAGGGCTGCATGGAACCTCGTCAATGGCGACAATATCGCCTTGGCGGTAAGTCAATTCGATATACGTCGGCTGATCGGGCGCAGCCTCCGGCGACACCGACCAACGCCACATGTCTTCTTCCGGCTCCGCCCAAGGGTCTTCCAATACCCGGCCTTCGTAGGAAATATGCAGTAGGTTGGCGTCCATAGAATACGGTGAAGCTTTGCCTTTCTTCATCTCCACCGGAATGCCGTGTTTCTCGGCATAGGCCAATAAGGATTGGCGTGAGGTCAAATCCCATTCCCGCCACGGGGCGATAATCTTAATGTCGGGACGCAAGGCATAAGCGCCCAGCTCAAAGCGGACCTGGTCGTTGCCTTTGCCGGTGGCGCCGTGGGCGATGGCGTCGGCGCTGGTTTCGTTGGCTATCTCAATCAGGCGCTTGGCGATCAACGGGCGGGCGATTGAGGTGCCGAGCAAGTATTCGCCTTCGTAAATGGCATTGGCGCGGAACATCGGGAACACGAAGTCGCGGGCGAACTCTTCCCGCAAATCGTCGATGTAAATTTCTTTAATGCCCATCGCCTGGGCTTTGCTGCGTGCGGCCCCCACCTCTTCGCGCTGGCCTAAGTCGGCGGTAAACGTGACCACCTCGCAAGCATAAACATCTTGTAACCATTTGAGGATAACGGAGGTATCCAACCCTCCGGAATAAGCCAAGACGACCTTTTTGATTTCCGACATTATTGACACTACCTTGAATTGAAAATGGGCGGGATTATACCGAAAAACCGCCTATTGGTTGCCTCTTTAATAGCCAATCTGTATCAAAACCCATCCGTTGACGGCAGTTTCGGCCAGCACACATTGATAGCCACACCCGAATCAAACCAACTAATCCAGCCACCTCTAACAAAACCATCAGCCTCACCTATGCCTCGCCTGTCGATTGACCGCTAGGTCGCCTGCGTTTGCCAATATTTTTTTGGTCCCGTTGCCGGATTTTAATTTTCTCCGCCGGTTTTTTTTTCTCGACCACGGTTTTCTTCTTGCTGCTTGCCGCCTTACCCGAGGACTTGATTTTTTTCGGCCCCTGAAAATGTCCCGGCAAACCGTCGAGCCGACGTTGTTTAAAACTTTGCCGCAAATAATGCTGGATACTGGCCGCAAGGTTCCAGTCGGTGCTGGTGACAAAAGTTATCGCCTTGCCTTTGTGCTCAAGGCGGCCGGTGCGGCCTATTCGGTGGATATAGCTGATTGCGCTACGCGGAACATCAAAATTAACGACCAAGCCAATGCCGGAAATGTCCAGACCACGCGCAGCAATATCGGTTGAAACCAGGACATTGATGGTGCCATTCAGAAATAACACCATCACCCGCTGGCGTTCTGACGAGTCCAGTTCGCCATGCAATAACCCGACTCTGAACCCATTAAGTTGCAATGGCTTTTGCAAGCCGATGGCTTGGTTGCGGGTATTGGTGAACACCAGGGCCTTGTCAGTATTTTCTTGGGCTAACAACCCTGCCAGCAGCTTAAGTTTATGCTCGTGGTCGTCAGCCAATATCATTTCTTGGTCGATATTGCCGTGCGCTTCGTGTCGGCTATTTAAGACGATGGCCTGATAATCTTTTAGCACCTGCCCGGCCATTTTTAAAACCCCTGCATGGCTGAGCGTGGCCGAAAACAACAGGGTTTGCCGGTTGCCGTTGCATAACTCGATGATGGCCAACACGTCCTCGCTAAACCCCATGTCCAGCATGCGGTCCGCCTCATCCAGAACCAGCATCTTAAGATGGCTCAAATCCCCCGCTTCCGCCCTTAGCAATTCCAATAACCGTCCGGGGGTGGCGATGATAATGTCAGCATTGCGCCGTAAGGCCGTCTGTTGGCGTTTGAAATCTTCGCCGCCGGTAACCAATGCGCTGACCAACCCGCAGCATTGGCACAATGGCTGGCATTGGCCGGCTATTTGCCGGGCCAGTTCGCGGGTGGGGGTGAGTATTAACGCCCGGATCCCAAAGAGGGTGGTTGGCGATGCCAATAATTGTTGCAAGCAAGGCAATAAAAATGCCAAGGTCTTGCCACTGCCGGTTTTGGCACTGACCAGCAAATCTTTACTTGCCAACGCCACGGGAATGGCTTGTTGTTGCACGGGGGTGGGGCTGTCGAAACCCAGCGTAGGCAACACGGCCAGCAATTTATGGTCGAGGTGAAAGTCAGAAAATGACGGCGGGGAAACTTGAAGCATGGGGTTGATGCGACCATTCAAGAGTTCTAAGAACCGGGCATTATAGCGTTAATTGCCATTGGTCAGTCAGCTGAGGAACTTGCAAAACGCATTAAAGCGAGTTGAATGAGTAGCTAGAGCGGCCAAAAAAAGAACATAACCTGCCCCAAAATGATAAAACATAAGCGAAAAAGTCAAATCTTATCAAAGACATGAACAGGTTGCGAGAGACATTTCCAGTGACTGAGCGGAAATAGAGCTATCGGCTGAAAAAAACAGACTCAGAGAGAGCCAAAAGTAATTTTGTTCGATGGTTGCACCATAGTTTTGCAAGTTCCTCAAGAATTTCTTTTTAAGCAAAACGACAACAGAACCTAGGCAGTGATAGGCAGTTTGGGTGAGCGTGTTCTTATCGGCCAGGGTCGCTGTCCTCTGGTGGCAGGTTGCAGGGTTGATTCATGGATGGATTTTGTATCTGGTGAAACCACTGTAACTGGTTATGCAGCGTCACTACCGTCCCGATGATCAATAACGTAGGAGGGTGGATGTCAAGGCCGTTGATCTGGGCGGGCAAGTTTTCCAGTGTGCCGGTCACGACCCGTTGGTTTTCGGTGGTGCCCTGCTGGATCAAGGCGACAGGCAGGTCTTTTGGGCTGCCGTGCTCAATCAAGGCTTGGCAGATTTTTTCCAGGCCGACCAGACCCATGTAGACGACGATAGTTTGGTTGGGTGCGGCCAGTTGCGTCCAGTTCAGGTTGACGGTCCCGTCCTTTAAATGACCGGTGACGAAGGTGCAGGATTGGGCATGGTCGCGGTGGGTTAACGGGATGCCGGCGTAACTGGCGCAACCCGATGCTGCGGTAATGCCGGGCACTACCTGAAAAGAGATGCCTTGTTGCATCAAGGTTTCGATTTCCTCGCCGCCGCGCCCAAAAATAAAAGGGTCGCCGCCTTTCAGCCGGGCTACCCGTTTACCGGCTTGCGCTAGGTTTGCCAATAGCCGGTTGATGTCTGCTTGAGCCAAGGTATGTTTTTTCCGCTGTTTGCCGACATAAATCCGCTCCGCATCGCGCCGCGCCAAGTCCATGATTTCCGGTGATACCAGGTGGTCGTAGACCAGCACATCGGCTTGCTGCATCAGCCTTAGGGCGCGGAAGGTCAAAAGGTCGGCAGCGCCCGGCCCGGCGCCGATCAGGTAAACCTCTCCTGGGCTTTGTTGCCGTTGCTGGGTTAGGGTTTCCAGTAACAATTGCTCTGCCTGTTGGTCATTGCCGGCAAACACCTGCTCGGCCACTTGGCCTTGGAAGCAATGTTCCCAAAAAATGCGGCGTTGGTTGGGTTCCGATAGGGTTTGTTTGACTTTGTCCCTAAGTTTTTCCGCCAGACCGGCCAGCAGGCCATAGCTCGGCGGGATGGCTGTTTCTATCTTCGCCCTGAGTAGCCGGGCCAGCACCGGCGCTGCCCCGCCGGAGGAGACGGCGGCGACTATCGGTGAGCGGTCGATGATGGCCGGGAAAATGAAACTGCACAGGGCAGGGCGGTCAACCACGTTGACCAGTATTCCCAGTTTGTGGGCGGCGCTGGCGACTAATTGGTTGGTTTTGGGTTCATTCGTCGCCGATATGACTAAACGCAAACGGGTGTTGAGGTCGGTTTCTGAAAATCTTTTGCTGATCAGTGTCAGCGGATGGCGACCGGCTAATGCTAAAATCGGTGCGCCAAAATTTTCCGCTACGATGGTGATGTTTGCGCCCGCCCGGATTAACAAGCTGGTTTTGCGGGCTGCGGTTTCGCCGCCGCCGACCACCAAACAAGCCTGTCCTTTAAGGTCTACAAAGATCGGGAAATAATTCATAATTGATGGCCGGGGTGGATTTATTGAGGGGATGGTATTATAAGCATTCCCCCTTGGCTGAGAAAACGGAGGCCGCCATGATCGAGTTTGATGTGGAATTGGACGCCAGCGGCTTGATGTGTCCGTTGCCTTTGTTGCGCTTGAAGAAAGTGTTGGCTGAAATGACCGCTGGTGAAGTGGTGAAAGTGCTTGCTACTGACCCCGCCGCCCATCTTGATATTGGCGTCTATGTCGATCAAACCGGACACTATCTGATTGAAATCATCCGGCATTCAAGTGCACAGATTTTTTACATTAGAAAAAACTGACGGGGTTTGTGGTGAGGCTAAACAGCGCCGCCGTCATCAATGGTTGTCAACAGCAAGATATGCAACAAGAGGAGGCGTTAAATGAATATAGAGCAGAATGAGAGGAGCATGACCCGGTTTTTTTTGGGGTTGGGGATATTTTTATTTTCAGCCAGTACCGTCGTTTTTGTCACGGACCCGTATCTGATGGCGGATATAGCCCTGATTATGGTTGGAGCTTACTTGATGGTCACCGGTTTGACGGGTTGGCGGCTGTGGTAAAGGCAAATCAGCATTAAAACCTTTCCTTTCCAATAAATTGAAAAATGGAGTGGATAATCCACTCCATTGCGCCAAAACGGGTTGTCTTTGCGGCGACGAGATTAAGGTTTCCCTGGCTGGGCAGCGTAGGTGACCCGGTAAATAAGCCCTAATTTATCGTCGCTGACCAGGACGCCGCCATCAGGCATGGTCAAAATATCCACTGGCCTGCCTAACACGTCGCCATCTGGGGTTAACCAGCCGCTGATAAAGTCTTCTTCAGCTTTCGGTAAGCCGTCTGCGCCAAACTTGACCATCACCACTTTGTAGCCTTGGGGTTCGGTCCGGTTCCAGGAGCCGTGCTGGGCAACCAATAGTTGGTTTTGATAGGCGGGCGGGAATTGTTTGCCTTGATAAAAACGCATGCCCAATGGCGCAATATGGGCTTTGTATTCCCAGACCGGCGGCTTAAATTGGCTGCATTTTTTGTCGCCCGCCAGTTCCGGGTCGGGGATGTCGCTACCGTGGCAATAGGGGTAACCGAAATGCTCACCCTTAGCCGACCATAGGTTCAATTCGTCCGGCGGGGCGTCATCGCCTAGGTGATCCCGGCCGTTGTCGTTAAAGAACAACGCACCGGTACCCGGTTGCCAATCGAACCCCACCGTGTTCCTGATCCCGCGCGCCAAAATCTCCAAGTTTTTGCCGTCCGGATCAAGGCGCACCAACGAGGCGTAAATGTCTTGTTTGGATTCGCAAATATTGCAAGGCGCACCCACTGCCGTGTACAACTTGGCGTCCGGGCCAAAGCGCAAGTATTTCCAGCCGTGGGGCCTGTCGGTTGGGAACCGGTCGAAGACCACCACCGGTTTGGGTGGGTTGGCCAGATGTTGGCCGATGGCGTCATACCGCAAGATACGGTTGACGGTGGCCGCGTACAAGGCGCCGTTTCGGTAAGCTACGCCATTGGGCATGTATAAATCCTTATCAATCACATACGAAGCTTCCGCTACGCCGTTGCCGTCGGCATCCTGCACCGCATAGAGCTTGCCTTCTTTGCCGCTGCCGACATAGACCACGCCGTCGTCCCCTAAAGCCAAGCTCCGGGCGTCTGGTAAGTTGTCGGCGAATATCGACACGTTAAAACCTGCCGGCAGGTGCAGTCGCCGTAAAACGGCCTGGTGGACATCCTCAGAATAAGCATTTGAACTTATCAACAATAGGGCGGGTAACGCTGTGGTTATAATTTTCATGCTTCGGTTCTCCAATAGTAAACTTTACCTTATAGTATTAATCTGATTCCCTTGGTATGCTTGAGTTCAAGTGCGCCGTCCCCATACCCGATTCCTATCAACACGAGGAGCCCCTATCATGATGCGTATTTTTCTTTTTTTAGCAACCAATATCGCCATAATGGTTGTCGTCAGTATTCTGTTTAGTGTTTTGGGTTTAAGAGGCACTCTGGATGCCCAAGGCGTCGATTTAAACCTGAATGCGTTATTGATCATGTCTGCGTTAATTGGCATGACGGGTTCGTTGATTTCCTTGGTCATGTCAAAATGGTCGGCAAAACAGGCCATGGGTGTTTATGTCATTGCACAGCCACAAGACCAAACCGAACGTTGGTTGTTGGATACCGTCGCCAGACAAGCCCGGCAAGCCGGCATCAAGATGCCGGAAGTGGGTATTTTTAATGCTCCCGAAGCCAATGCCTTTGCGACCGGCATGAACAAAAACAGCGCCTTGGTGGCGGTCAGTTCCGGCTTGTTGCAAGTTATGGACGCCGATGAAGTGGAGGCGGTCATTGGCCATGAGATTTCCCATGTCGCCAATGGCGATATGGTAACGATGGCGCTGATGCAAGGTGTGGTTAATACCTTTGTCTATTTTTTCGCCAGCATTATCGGCCATGTGGTTGACCGCGTGGTATTTAAGACCGAACGCGGCTATGGTCCCGCCTACTACGTCGTGCAAATAGTCGCCCAAATTGCCTTGGGCGTTTTGGCGTCGATGTTGGTGATGTGGTTCTCCCGTCACCGCGAGTTTAGGGCCGATGCCGGCGGGGCCAAACTGGCAGGCAAAGCCAAAATGATAGCGGCTTTACAGGCCTTGCAACGCGCCCACGAAGCCCCGCAATTACCCAACCAATTAGCGGCTTTTGGCATTAACGGGGGAGGCGGCATCATGAAGCTGTTCATGAGCCATCCACCGCTTGCAGAACGCATCACCGCCTTGCAAAACAGCCATTAATTTGCGCCTTACCTAGCCCCCGCCAATCTAGGTTAATCCCGGGTTGGCGGGGGCTTTGACGTGGGCAAGCCTCTCCACTACTTTCAATCCATAACTTGCAGCCGCTAAGCCTTTATATCCATATTCCTTGGTGCATCAAAAAATGCCCTTACTGCGATTTCAATTCCCATGCGGCGACCGCTGCCCTACCCGAACAGGAGTATGTGAAAGCGGTTCTGGACGATTTGGCCACAGATGTTGACCGCTATGCCATCAATCGCCCTATACACAGCATTTTCTTTGGCGGAGGCACGCCGAGCTTATGCAAACCTGACACGATTGCCCGGTTGTTGGATGGGGTTGCAAAACAAGTCCCGTTGGCAAATGACGTTGAAATCACCCTTGAAGCCAATCCGGGTACTTTTGAGGGCGCCAAGTTCAGGGAATTTAGGGCGATAGGGATTAATAGGCTTTCCATCGGCATACAAAGTTTCAATGCTCATCTGCTCAGCCGGCTTGGGCGCATCCATAATGGCCATGAAGCCGTACAGGCCGTGCAGATAGCCCATCAAGCGGGGTTTGAAAATATCAACTTGGATTTGATGTTCGGTTTACCCGGTGCCAGCCTTGAAGATGCCGCCAGCGACATATCAACCGCCGTCAGCTTGATGCCAAGCCATATTTCCTACTATCAACTGACTTTGGAACCGAACACTTATTTTCACAAGTTTCCGCCTAAGTTACCCGTTGATGAAGACATTTTCCAAAGCCAAAGCCTAGCCCAATCCGTGTTAGCCGGACATGGGTTCGAACAGTACGAAGTGTCCGCTTATGCACAAGTTGGCCGCCAATGCCGCCATAACCTTAACTATTGGCAATTTGGGGATTACCTAGGGATTGGCGCGGGGGCGCACGGAAAAATAACCCTGGATTTGCCCGATAAAATTTTACGCACCCGTAAGATCAAAAGGCCAGATGAATACATTCACAGCGGTACCAAAAATTTAGCGGCTCAATGTATTGAGCTTTCAGATTTGCCGTTGGAATTTGTCATGAACCAATTACGCTTGAAACAGGGTTTTGATCCCCTCGCCTATGAAAACGCAACAGGGCTTGATAGGGGCACGTTAGAGCCGGCATTGTCAGAATGTTTGGCATTAGAAATGCTATGTCAAAAAAATAGCCGTTATTCTTGTACTGAAAGGGGTTGG
>DBNZ01000198.1:0-128 GCA_002299495.1 Methylococcaceae bacterium UBA659 | reverse complement strand
CAATAGCCCAAATTTGTCTATAGACCAATGCTTAATGAATTTACGCTAGGGTTTATAATGCTTTTTTTATTATTTTTTTTGGCATGTTAATTGCTTAAAACTATTATTTTATTCATAGGGTACTATGG
>DBNZ01000209.1 GCA_002299495.1 Methylococcaceae bacterium UBA659 | reverse complement strand
ACGCCCAAAATTTTGTCGGAACCGGGCCGGGTCAGCACTTTGACAAAGCCGTGGTTAACCTGGTCGGTTATGGCGCGGTCCAAATCTTCAATGCCATAGACGGTTTTTTCGTAAGCGACACCTTGGGCTTTAGCGTCTTGTTCATTCAGCCCGACGCGGGCGGTTTCCGGGTCGGTGAAGGTTGCCCACGGGATGGCCGAATAGTCGGTGCGGAATTTTTTGACATTGCCGAACAAGGCGTTGACGGCGGCATACCAGGCTTGGTGGGCAGCGACGTGGGTGAATAAGTAAGGCCCCGCTACGTCCCCACAGGCGAAGATGTTGGGGTAGTTGGTGGCCTGGAAGTCATCGACGGCAAGGGTTTTGCGCCCGGACAGGCGGATGCCGAGTGCTTCCGCGCCATAGCCTTCGATGTTGGCGACCCGACCTAAGGCCAACAACACTTGGTCGAAAACTATCCGCACGTTTCCGCCTTCGTGCTCGGCATACAAGACTTTTTCGCCTTGCTCCTGGGTAAAGCGTAGGGCTTTATGTCCGGTCAGCACCGTGATGCCCTCATCACGGAATTTAGTGGTCACCCGTTCGGACACGTCGCTGTCTTCACGCGCCAATAGACGCGGTAACATTTCCATGAGCGTCACGTCCGAGCCTAGGCGGGCGAAGGCTTGCCCTAATTCGCAGCCGATAGGGCCGCCGCCTAGCACCAACAGGCGCCGGGGTTGTTGCTGCAACTGCCAAACGGTGTCGGAGGTAAGGTAGCCCGTCGCCGCTAAACCCTCGATGTTGGGCACCAACGGCCTAGCGCCCGCCGCGATGACGATGGCGCGGGTAGTGACCGTGCGGGTCTGACCGGTGCCTGCGACTTCCACTTCCACTTGCCAAGGCGATGCGATCTTGGCGTTGCCGGTGATGACTTCTACGCCCAAACTTTGGTAGCGCTCTATCGAGTCATGCGGGGCGATGGTTTTGATGACCTCGTGCACCCGCGCCATCACTTGGGCAAAATCGGCCTTCGCGTCGCCGATGTGTATGCCTAACTCACTGGCCTTGCGGGTTTGCGCCAAGGCTTTAGCGGAGCGGAGCAGGGCTTTCGATGGCACACAACCCGTATTCAGGCAATCGCCGCCCATTGTCTGCTTTTCCACTAGAATGACTTTAGCCTTGACGGCTGTGGCAATATAGGCCGTGACCAGACCGGCCGCACCGGCGCCGATGACTAAGATATTGGCGTCAAAGTGTTTGGGTTTGTCCCAGCCCTGGTAAACTTTTGCCGCTTGCACGGCATCGGCGATTTTCTTGGCGATCAGCGGAAAAATCCCTAACAATACCAATGAAAACAAGACGCTAGGCGATAACACATCGGCCAGGGAATCCAATTTCCCCAGTTGGGTGCCGGCGTTCACATAGACCAACGTGCCGGGCAACATGCCGATTTGGCTGTACCAATAAAAAGTCTGCGTCTTGATTTTGCTCAAGCCCATCAATACGTTAATGGCGAAAAACGGGAATATAGGCAGCAACCGCAAGGTGAACAGATAAAACGGGCCGTCACGGGCTATGCCTGCGTCGATGGTTTTTAGTTGCCTGCCGAAGCGGGCGGCAATCTGGTCGCGGAACAAATAGCGGGCGGACAGAAAGGCTAACGTGGCCCCGATGGTGGAAGCGAAGGAAACGATGACGCTACCCCATAGTAGCCCGAACAAGGCGCCCCCAGCCAAGGTCAACACCGCAGCGCCCGGTATCGATAAACCGGTGGCGACGATGTAAATCAAGCTGTAAAGGACAATGGCAAGGTTACGATGTTGGTCGCGGTAGTCGGCGAAATAGGCTTGTTGGGTTTTTAAGGTTTCCAACGTCAGGTAATGCTGGCCGCCTAGCGCAAAAAATAAGGCTATGACGGCGATGATGGCGAGCAAAAAAACAGTGCGGGTTCGGTTCATGGTGTGCTCCGTGGTGCCGGTTTGTCATTGGGCTTGGGGTAGGTCCATCATAATGGATATTGGCCTTGCTGGTGAATGTGGGTCGGCCAGCGCAGAGGCAGGGGCTGGCTGGAGTCCGCCTGCGATCACACCGCTTGGTTGAACAAACGGCAAAAATTGTCCGCCGACTGCCCGGCGATTTGTGCAAACGAGGTGTCGCGTAATTGGGCGATATACTCCGCCACATAGCGCACATAGGTCGGGTAATTGGGTTTGCCCCGGTGCGGCACCGGCGCCAGATAAGGCGAATCGGTTTCAATCAAAAACCGGTCGGCGGGTATTTTTTGCGCCGTTTCTTGTATGGCCAGGGCATTTTTGAACGTCACGATGCCGGAAAACGAGATATAAAAATTCAAATCCAGCGCTTGCCGGGCGAATGCCCAATCTTCGGTGAAACAATGGATGATGCCGCCGACTTGGTCGGCGCCTTCTTCCCTAAGTATCCGCAAGGTATCGGAACGTGCTTCACGGGTATGGATGATCAAAGGTTTTTGGCAGGTTTTCGCGGCTTGGATATGCCGCCTAAAGCGTTGGTGTTGCCATGCCAGTCCACCCTCGCTACGGTAATAGTCCAAGCCGGTTTCGCCGATGGCGATGACTTTTTTATCATCAGCCAGCGCCAACAATTCGTCGATGGTGGGGTCTTTGCCATCGGTGACGTTGGGGTGCACCCCAACGCTTAGGGATATGTCGGGGTAAGCCGAAACCAATTCCCGCATGGCCGGGTAGGATTCTAAATCGATGGCTACGCACAATTGGTGCTTGATTTGGCTGTTTCTGGCCTGGTCCATGAAACAAGAAAAATCGTTTTGGAAGGGTTTTAAGTCAATGCGGTCTAGGTGGCAATGCGAGTCTATCAACATGATGGCTACATGGTGTAAGTCGGGCGGTCGGAGCCTAACGCCCCAGCCAGATGGGTTTCTATCTGGTCACGGGCAACTAGGCCGTCTGGGTCTATAAATTGGATGCCAATGCCTTGGGTTTGGTTGTTATGGGAACCGGCAGGTGTTTTCCAGACCACTTTGCCAGAAATAGGCAAAGGTTGGGTTTCATCGACCAACTTTAACAGTACAAAAAGCTCTTGGCCTATTTCATATTGCCGGTTGGTGGGGATAAACAAGCCGCCATTGTTGATGAAGGGCATGTAAGCCATGTACAAGGAGTTTTTATCTTTGATGCTGATATTCAGGATGCTGGAGCGGATAGCGGATTCGGCCATGGTTTTTCCTACTAATTATCGTTTAGTCGCGCCCAATGGATCAAAAGTTCTTCAAACATGAGTTGTTTGTTGATCGGAGTATGCTGGCGCCGCAAGTTTTCCAGCACCAAGTCGTAAAGTATATACACTTTTCGGGGATTGAGGGGGCATTCTGACAATGCGCTTAAGCTTTTGTAAAGATGGGGGTTGTTAAGTTTCTGGGCAGGCGCTTTGGAACGGCATTTGAGCAAGTCGACCAACCAGTCGGCAAACCAGGACAAGATGGGCTTATCGGCCCATTTTTGCCATTGCTCGGCAACCATTACCGGGTGGGTTTTTTGGTTTGCCAATTCCAACCAAGCTTGAAAACAATCGTCATGGATCGCTAACACGCCATTGGATGCGAAAGCTAGGGCCAGCAACGGGGCGCTCTTGGCCAAGTAAACGATCTTTTCTGCTGCCTGCTCATCCAGTGCCGGTTGTTGCCGCTTAAGCCACGCACAGGCTAACTCTCGCCCGGGTGTGGCCAAGTTGAGTTTTTGGCAGCGGCTGGTTATGGTGGCGGGAAGCTTGCCAGGCATGGCGGTCAGCAATACCACGAGGGTACGTTCGGTGGGTTCTTCCAGATATTTTAAAAAGGCATTGGCGGCATTGGCGTTCAAGGCATCGGCGGGGTCGATAAGAATGATACGGTAACCATCGAACTGGGGTTTAAGGCTGGTCTGGGCTATTAATGTGCGTATTTGGTCGACCGAAATGCTGGTTTTATCCTCGATCCGTTTCAAATGAATAAGGTCCGGATGCGTAGCGGCTGAAACTAACCGGCAATCCCGACATTGCCCGCAAGCAAGGCCGTTTTCACCCGGTTGGGTGCAGAGCAGGGACGCGGCAAATTGTTGGGCTAAGTGTTTTTTGCCCAGGCCCGGTTTGCCAGTGATCAACAACGCTTGGGGTAGGCGCTGTTGAGAAACATACTGGCGTAACTGTTGCCAGTAGGGTTTGTGCCACGGCAGTAAAACGTCGTTCACGGTTATCGGAGTAATGGCCGGAGGGCGTCCATTATGGCGCGTTGGACTTCAGCTAGGGGTTGGTTGGCTTTGATCAGCCTGATGCGCTCGGGATGCAATTCGTATTGCAACAAATAAGCCCGCCTGACATGTTCAAAAAAATGTTGCCCTTCGAGTTCAAACCGGTCGGCTTCACCCGGCCGTATTTTGGCCCGTTCCATCCCGACATTGACCGGCGCATCCAACAGTAACGTCAAGTCCGGCCTGAGATTGCCTTGCACCCAATTTTCCAGCCATTCAATCGTGCTGGCTTTCATGTTCCGGCCCCCGCCTTGATAGGCATAGGTGGCGTCGGTAAAGCGGTCGCATAAAATCCAGTTGCCTTGCGCCAACGCCGGTTCGATCACATGCTTGAGGTGCTGGGCGCGGGCCGCAAAAACCAGTAATAATTCGGTTTGTTCGGACAATAGTTCGGTGTCGGGGTCAAGCAATAGTTGGCGGATTTTTTCGCCAAGGAGGGTACCGCCAGGTTCCCGGGTGGCGACCACAGGAAGCCCGTGTTGCTGCAACAAGGTTTTGATAAATTGGAGGTTCGTGGTTTTGCCGACCCCTTCGGTACCCTCTAGGGTAATGAATTTACCGCGTACCATGGCGTTTGGTCTGATAGGTGGCGACAGCCGTATTGTGGTCTTTTAGCGTCGCTGAGAAAACATGGCCGCCGTCACCCTTGGCAACAAAATACAAATAATTGCTTTGATCCGGATGCAGTGCGGCCCTAATTGAAGCTAAACCCGGCAAGGCAATGGGCGTAGGCGGGAGGCCTTTCATCGTGTAAGTGTTATAGGGGGTTGGCTCAACTAAATCATGATGGCGAATATTACCTTGAAAGTGGTCGCCCATCCCATAAATGACAGTGGGGTCGGTTTGCAACGGCATGCCTTTTTTTAACCGTCTGATAAAAACCCCGGCGATCACGGGGTGTTCTGCCGGAACCGCTGTTTCCTTCTCGACGATAGACGCTAACGTAAGGGCTTCGTAAGGTGTTTTAAAAGGCAAGTCCGCTGCTTTGTTTTGCCATTCTTGCAGCAGAATACTCTGCATTTTGTGATAAGCCCGCTTCAGCAAGGACACGTCGGTCGTATGTTTTTCGTAATAATAGGTGTCGGGAAAAAACAAACCCTCGGGATTCTTTATTTCTGCACCGGTGACTAACTTGAGGTCTTCAGGGTTATTAGGGTCGATAGTGTGCTTCAGTTTGGGGGCATTGGCTATGGCGTCAGCAAACCGTTTATAACTCCAGCCTTCTGGAATAGTCAGCGAATACTGTTTGGTTTTTCCCAAGACAAACAAAAATAAAATTTCCGACATGGTCAAACCGCTGACCAGCTCGTATTCGCCGGTTTTTAGTTGGTCAAAGGCATGTTGCTGGATGGCCAATAATTTGAACCAAACGGGTTGGATGGCGATTTTTGCGTCCACTAATTTTTCGGTGACTTGGCTTAATGAATCACCTTTGTTAATTTCGATAGTGACAGGGCCGTTTGTCACTACGGGAGATTGCAACGCGGAATGGTAGCTGATCCAAGCCCAGCTAAAGACGATCATCGCCAATGAGGCTAAGAGGATTGATTTAATGGTCAACGAGGAGATTTTCATGTTCGATTTCTTTTAGCCATGTTTGGATTTGCCGGGTGATTGGCCCTACGGGGAACTGCCATTTCTCTAATTGGACAACCGGCCAAATACCTACAATAGAATTACAAACAAACATTTCGTCCGCATTGAGCAAGTCGAATTGACTGGCGGCGGTGACCGAGACATTGACGCCATGCTTGGATGATAGCACAAGCCCTCGGATTATACCGGCTATGCCGGCTTGGCTCAGGTCGGGTGTGAAAAGCCGCCGATGTTTAACAAAAAAAATATTGGTCATAGTGCCCTCGCGCACATAACCGTCATAGCCCAGCATTATGCCTTCCTGAATGTCGGTTTCTTGCCATTCCGCACGGGCTATCACCTGTTCTAAGCGGTTTAAATGTTTCATGCCTGCTAATGCCGGATTTAACCCTAGGCGGGTATGGCAAAAACGGGCCTTAATGCCGTTATGGGCATAATCGTCGGGATATTGAGGTAACGGGTGCAAGCTAAGGGCGCGGGTGGGGTTGATGGTTTCGGGGGGGTTGTAACCGCGCCCGCCAGACCCTCGTGTGACCATGATTTTTAATACGGCTGCCCCTGCGACTTGGCGGCTAAGTTGGAAGGATTCGTCACGGAGGATTTGCAGGCCGGGTAGAGGAATCCCCAGTGTTTGGCAGCCTTGCATCAAACGCTGAAGGTGTTCTGAAAGGAAAAGCGGCTTATTTTCGCGTATGAGGATGGTTTCAAATAACCCATCGCCATACTGGAAGCCGCGGTCACTGACGTTAATGACCGTACTGGGTTGGCCATTGATTAAAACCATGACCGACGGGCTTATTGACGTTTATGCAAAACGTTTTAGCACCAAGGTACCATTGGTGCCGCCAAAGCCAAAAGAATTGGACAATGCGACGTCAATTTTCATGTCCCTGGCAGTATTGGGAATAAAATCAAGATCACAAAGCGGGTCTTGGTTAAATAAATTGATGGTCGGGGGGGCGATCTGATGCTTGATGCTCAAGGCGGTCAAGACTGCCTCAATACCACCCGCCGCGCCCAGCATATGGCCTATCATGGATTTGGTTGAACTGATGGCGACTTTATAGGCATGCCCGCCTAAGGCCGATTTCATGGCATGGGTTTCGCCTATATCACCCGCAGGCGTGGACGTGCCGTGGGCATTAATGTAATCAACGGCATCGGGTTCTAAACCGGCATCCCGGAGCGCGTTCTTTATGCATCGCGCCGCCCCTGCGCCGCCTTCGGCAGGGGTGGTGATATGGTAGGCATCGCCGCTCATCCCATAACCCACTAATTCGGCATATATTTTTGCGTTGCGAGCCGTAGCGTGTCCTAGTTCTTCCAGAACCACCACGCCGGCCCCGTCACTCAACACAAAGCCATCCCGATCCCTGTCCCAGGGACGACTTGCCGTTTTAGGGTCGTCATTGCGCCGTGATAAGGCCTTAGCGGAAATGAAACCGCCCATGGCGGTAGGGGAAGAGGTGCAATGTTCCGCACCGCCGGCCACCATGACGTCGGCATCACCGTACATGATCAATCGAGCCGCATCACCAATGTTATGGGTGCCCGAAGCACAAGCGGTGACTATGGCGAAGTTAGGACCTTTTAACCCGTATTTGATTGACAGGTTGCCTGAAATCATGTTGATGATGTTTCCAGGCACAAAAAATGGCGAAATCCGGCGCGGGCCGCCCTTTTCGTAAACCGCATAACCATCTTCAATGCCGGTGATACCGCCTATGCCGGAGCCGATAGCGACACCGATACGTTCGGAATTGGCTTCTGTGATCTCAAGCCCTGCATCTTCGATGGCCTGGCAACCCGCAGCCATCCCATAGTGGATGAAAGCATCCATACGCTTGGCATCTTTATCGGGGATATAGGGGCTGGCATCGAAGTTTCTGATCACACCGCCAAACCTTGTGGCAAAGGCGGAAATATCAAAAGAATCAATCAGGCTGATGCCACTGTTGGCATTGATTATGGCTTCCCATGTTTCATTGACACTGTTGGCCAAAGGCGTAACAGCACCAAGACCGGTGATGACAACTCGACGTTTGCTCAATTTGGGCTACCGCTAGGGATTAGGGTTAAAGCGAAGGGGGTGAGTGGATGAGGGTCATCCACTGTTTCATTAGGCGTTTTTTTCTACATAGTCGATCGCTTGCTGGACGGTGGTGATTTTTTCAGCCTCTTCGTCTGGAATTTCACACTCGAATTCTTCTTCGAGAGCCATAACGAGTTCGACTGTATCCAGAGAATCGGCCCCTAAATCGTCAACAAATGAGGCATCATTTGCAATGTCTTCTTTAACGCCTAATTGCTCTGCAACAATCTTTTTCACTCGTTCTTCAATGTTACTCATAATTATGTCCTCAAACATGTAGGCACTTTTTTTGATGCTTACAAAAGTTTTGTTATTAGTTATGCCAGAATCCGTCTCCGGTGTTCCCAGACGGCGTTGGATTATACTTTATATTACAAGAATGCCACAACATCAAGGCATAAACATGCCGCCATTGACATGTAGCGTTTCGCCGGTGATATAAGCGGCACCTGCTGAAGCTAAAAAAGACACCGCATGGGCGATTTCATCGGGCCGGCCCAAACGTCCCAATGGAATGCCCGCCAACAAATGATTTTTTATCCCTTCACCCAGTTCGCGGGTCATATCGGTATCAATAAATCCAGGTGCGACCGTATTTACCGTTATGTTCCTAGCACCCACTTCCTTGGCCATGGATTTGGTGAAACCAATAATGCCCGCTTTAGCGGCTGCATAATTGGTTTGCCCGGCGTTGCCGGTGACGCCCACAATCGAGGAAATATTGATGATACGCCCCGTTTTCGCTTTCATCATCCCGCGCAGGACGGCTTTGCTCATCCGGAACACCGAGCTAAGGTTCGTATTGATGATTTCGTCCCATTCTTGGTCTTTCATGCGCATTAACAGATGGTCCCGGGTAATCCCGGCATTGTTGACCAAAACGGTAGGCGTGCCATGACCATCATTGACGGACGCCATTAGCTGTTCGATGGATTCAGGGTTGCTGACATCCAGGCTCAAACCCTTGCCGTGATCCCCTAAGTAGGTGGTGATTGCGTTTGCACCCGATGCTGAGGTGGCCGTGCCAATCACAAAAAATCCGTCTCGTGCCAAGCGTTCGGCAATGGCTTTGCCGATACCCCGGCTGGCTCCGGTTACCAAGGCGATAGCTTTTGTCATGGTTGCAGCTCCAATAAGGCGTTTATAGTGGCGGGGTCAAAAATAGCGTGGTGGTCGGCTTTGACAATGCGTTTGTTTAAACCTAGCAAAACCTTGCCCGGTCCGCATTCAACGAAACGGGTGACTCCCTGTCCATACATGGATTTGATGCTTTCTACCCAGCGCACCGGTCGGTAAAGTTGCTCGGCAAGCACATGGCGGATTACTTCTGGGGAACTGTGCCAGGCTATATCGACATTATGGATAAGCTTAATTTTTGGGGGCTTAAAGTCGACACCGGCAAGACACGCGGAAAATTTTTCCGCCGCCGGCCGCATCAAGTCGCAATGAGAGGGGACGCTAACTGGCAATAACAAGGCCCGTTTGGCGCCAATCAATTTTGCGGCGCTAATGGCCCTGTCCACGGCGTCGGCATGGCCGGCGATGACCACTTGGCCTTCGGAGTTAAAATTCACGGCCGAGACGATTTCATCTTGCGCCACGTCAGCGCAGACCTTGATAACTTGCCGATCCTCAAGCCCTAAGATGGCGGCCATTGCGCCAACCCCTTCAGGCACGGCCGTTTGCATCAATTCACCGCGCTTTGCGACCAATTGAATGGCGTCATCAAAACTTATGGCCTCGGCACAGACCAGAGCCGTGTATTCCCCTAGGCTATGACCCGCAAGCCAAGCAGGTATCTGCCCGCCCAAGCCTTTCCAAACCATCCAGACGGCATAACCCGCCGCAAGCATAATGGGTTGGGTATTGTGGGTGTGACCAAGCTCCTTGTTAGGGTCTTTGTGGACGATGGTCCATAAGTCTTTGCTCAAAACATGGGAGGCTTGTTCAAATAGCCGTCTGACGATAGGGTGTTCGTCAGCCAGTGCATCGAGCATCCCAACAGATTGTGAGCCTTGCCCTGGAAATGTGAAGGCCAAATAGTTTACGGGCATAGCCATGGTCAAATCCCTGTTATTTTAATATTTGATTAATGCAGAACCCCAGGTGAAACCCGCCCCGAACGCCTCTAACAACACGATCTGGCCTCGTTGTATCCGCCCGTCACGGACGGCTTCGTTAAAAGCCAGTAACACCGAAGCCGACGACGTGTTGCCTTGGGTTTCCAAGGTGACAACGACCTGATCCATGGACATTTTTAATTTTTTTGCCGTGGCGGCAATGATACGGATGTTCGCTTGGTGCGGGACCAGCCAGTCAATGGCGGATTTGTCAATGCCATTGGCAGTAAGCGTTTCATCTACGATGCGTTCCAACGTGTTGACGGCCACCTTAAACACCTCATTACCGCGCATGGTAATGTAGCCTGGGCTGTTTTTTTTAAGCCCAGGTGCGGCATTGGGGTTTGGGCAATACAACAAATCTTTATATTCGCCGTCAGAATGGATATGGGTGGACAGGACCCCCGCTTCCACTGATGACTCCAGCAGCATCGCGCCTGCGCCATCCCCAAACAAGATGCAGGTGCTGCGGTCTGTCCAGTCAACAATCCGCGAACAGGCTTCGCTGCCTACAATGAGAATTTTATTGGCCGCACCCGATTTAATGTACTGGTCGGCTATGTTTAAGGCATAAAGTGAACCCGAACAGGCCGCTTGTATATCGAATGCAAATGCTTTTTTTATGCCCAGCCGTTGCTGTAACAAACAGCCGGTGCTGGGATACACTTGGTCAGGGGTGCCGGTGGCCACGATGATCAGGTCAATTTCATTTGCATCTAAACCAGCAGATTCGATGGCTTGGCGGGCGGCTCTTTCCGCCATGCTGGCGGCAGATTCATGGTCAGCCGCAATATGCCTGCTTCTAATTCCGGTTCGCTCGTAAATCCATTCGTCCGAGGTGTCCACCATCATTGACAAATCTTCATTGGTAAGAATTTTTTCCGGCAAATACCCGCCGGTGCCAATGATTTTGGTATAAAGGCTCATAGCCGCGTACCTGTTACCAAAGCCTGTTCGACTTGTTCGCCGATTTTCCGGATCACATCTTTCCCGGCTTCGATTTCCGCTAGCTTAATGGCCATCTTAAAAGCCAGTGTATCGGCGCCGCCATGGCTTTTAATCACTAAACCGCGTAGCCCTAAAAAACTGGCGCCATTATAAAGCCTGGGGTCGATACTATGCTTGAATGACTTGAGCACCGGGTAAGCGATCAATGCCGCAAGCTTGGTCAGGATATTTTGACCGAAGCTGGCTTTTAAGAATTGGCCTATCATTTTTGCGGCCCCTTCAATGGATTTTAAGGCTATGTTGCCAACGAAGCCATCGGCGACAATCAAATCCACTTTAGTCGGGCCTGCATTTAATGAGTCGCCTTCAACGAAACCGATATAGTTCAAGGATGAATTTTCCAGCAATTTGGCCGCAGCCTTGACTTGTTCATTGCCTTTGACGTTTTCTTCGCCGATATTTAACAAAGCCACTTTAGGGCGCTCTATGTTTTCAACCGCTTTCACCAATTCGTTGCCCATAATGGCAAATTGAAAAAGATGGCCGGCGGAACAATCAACATTAGCGCCTAAATCCAAAATATAGGTATGCCCATAAATTGAAGGCATGGTTGAAACGATGGCTGGACGGTCAAGGCCGGGTATCATTTTCAGGACAAATTTTGCGGTGGCCATCAAAGCGCCGGTGTTCCCCGCACTGACACAAGCATCGGCGACACCGTCCCGAACCAAATTGATAGCCACCCGCATGGACGAATCTTTTTTATTTTTTAGCGCCTTTGCGGGCGATTCGTGCATTCCCACACATTCAGAGGCGTGCTGAATGGAGAGCCGCCCTTGAAACTGGGTCAAGGCATTGGCCAGCAACGGCTGCAATCGGGCTTGGTCGCCGACCAGTATCACCTTTAATTCCGGATTGTCTTTAAGGCAGTCCAAAGAGGCAGGAATGGTTACGGATGGGCCATAATCCCCGCCCATCGCATCAATCGAAATTGTTAGAGTCACGCTTAGCCATGCCTATGTTGTGAAGGTAGAAAGCGGGGGGCGCAACCGTTGGGCCCGGCCTGCAACCAAAAAATCGCTTTCGGTTTATTCGTCTTCGTCTTCTGCGGACGCAGCCCCTACAATCTGGCGGCCCTTGAAGTAACCGTCAGGGGTCATGTGGTGGCGCAGGTGCATTTCGCCGGTGATGGGGTCTTGGGTTAAGGTTTTTGCGGTGAGGGCGTCATGTGAACGGCGTTGGCCACGGCGGGCGCGGGATACTTTGCTTTTCTGTACGGCCATTAGGAGTCTCCGGGTTTTTTAAGTTTGGCTAATAGGGCAAAAGGGTTCTCGGTGGAGTCGGTTTTATCGATTTCGTCAGCGGGCGTCTTGTCCGTCAAATACTCTAAAGCAAAACAAGGATGCTCATGTTTTGGAAAAGCGGGCAAGGCTAATAACAACTCATCTTCAACAATATCTTTAAGCGGCAGTTTTTGCCCTGCCTCGCATAACAGGGGTTCGCAATCAGCCGGTAGCCGGTCTGCCTGGGCTATCGTATTGACTAGACCCAGTTTAAAACGACTATGCACCGTCCAGCCTAATGGTTGGGCGCAGTTTTGACAGATCAAATCCAATGTTGCGTAGATTTGTCCTGCGACGGTCGCTAACCGCTCTTCGCGGGAAAAGCTTAAGCTGACATTCACCACTCCGCTATCGCTGTACAAAATATCCGACAAGCGATTAAGGCTGCTTAAAAATAGCTTACCCTTTAACTCGGCGCGTTTTTCGGCCAAATGTAAAGGGTCTATGAACTCGGGTAAACGATCCACCATAACCGAAGAATGCTATACGAATTTATCTTTTTAGTCAATCAAACGGATTAACCATTAAATGCGGGCGCCTGTTGCTTTCCCTGATTAGCAAAAGTGATGAAAACCGATGCGGCGGTCAAGATGCCGCCAACATCGCATCCAAAGCTTTCCTGGCCTGATCAGCTTGTGGTTTTGGAACGGTAATCCGGTTGATTACCACGTCTTCCGCTAAATGGTCTAAAACC
>DBNZ01000207.1 GCA_002299495.1 Methylococcaceae bacterium UBA659 | reverse complement strand
TTGACTAAAATGGATTGAACTAAAGGTTGAAACAACGATAGTTCTCATCTTCAATTCTATTGTGCATTTGGCATTGACAGTCCTGCCCTTTCTACTTTACAGTTATCCCCGCAAATCAATTATGCAATCTCTAATAACTAAATAACCCTTCGGAGCATATATCATGGCTAGACCATTAATTCAGATGGCATTGGATTCACTTGACTTTGACGCAACAGTAGCCCTTGCGGAACAAGTTGCGCCTCACATCGATATTTTTGAGATTGGCACTCCATGTATAAAACACAATGGCATCAATCTTCTTAAAGCTCTTAGAGCAAAATTTCCAGATAAACTGATTTTAGTTGACCTTAAAACAATGGATGCTGGCGAATATGAAGCAGCCCCATTCTATGCTGCGGGCGCAGATATTTGTACTGTACTGGGAGTATCTGGTCTAGCAACTTGTGTCGGTGTCATTAAAGCCGCTAACGCTTATGGCGCT
This sequence comes from Methylococcaceae bacterium UBA659, assembly GCA_002299495.1. Classification (GTDB taxonomy): domain Bacteria; phylum Pseudomonadota; class Gammaproteobacteria; order Methylococcales; family Methylomonadaceae; genus Methylovulum. The sequence goes on along the minus strand of DBNZ01000207.1, from coordinate 21,721 downwards.
GAAGCCCAAATCGATTTGATCAACGTAGAAGACAAGTTGGCTTGTGCGCGTGCAACTGCTGGAGCAGGCGCCCACATCATGGGTGTCCATACCGGCTTGGATGCCCAAGCAGCGGGTCATACTCCATTTGCTGATTTGAGCGATATCGCGAGACTGGGCTTGAATGTCAGGATTTCCGTTGCTGGCGGTATCAAGCCATCAACTGTTCAAGACGTTGTTCGTGCAGGTGCGAATATTATCGTGGTAGGAGCGGCTATTTACAGTGCACCATCCCCAGCCGAAGCAGCGCGTGAAATTCGCGAGCTGGTTGAAGCCACCGAGGTATAAGCAATGCACCAGCAGCTTGTCGTAGAGAAAATTTCAAGCATCTTAGAAGCTACCGACACTGCATACGATGCAAAACTGACGGATTTGCTTGATAACGCAAAAAGGGTTTTTATATCCGGTGCGGGAAGGTCAAAATTGGTTGGTAACTTTTTTGCGATGCGTTTGGTTCATGCTGGTTATGACGTTAGTGTGGTCGGAGAAATTGTTACGCCGAGTATTAAAGCTGGTGATCTGTTGATAATTATCTCTGGCTCTGGTGAAACAGAACAATTAGTGGCGTTTACCAAGAGCGCTAGAAAAGTTGGCGCTAACATCATCTTAATTTCCGCCAAAGAGTCATCAACTATCGGTGATATGGCTGATGCGGTATTCCAGATTGGTCGTGCAGAACAGTACGGAAAAGTGTTTGGAATGCCAATGGGGACAGTATTTGAGCTTTCTACATTATTGTTTTTGGAGGCCACAGTTTCCCATATTATCCATGAAAAAGGCATACCCGAAGAAGTGATGAGGGAAAGGCACGCAAATTTAGAATGATGTTGACATTGAGCGAGTGGTTTTATCCACTCGTTCTTGTTTTAACTTAAAGGAAAAAACATAAGTTATTGCCGATAGCATCGGCAATTCAACCCTTATTTACCCGTATCGAATATAAGGAGAATGACATGACTTCGCGCCGACAATTAGCGAATGCCATACGCGCTTTGAGCATGGACGCCGTTCAAAAGGCAAACTCTGGACACCCAGGGGCCCCCATGGGGATGGCCGATATCGCTGAGGTGTTGTGGAATGATTACATGTGCCACAACCCAACTAATCCAAAATGGCCTAACCGCGATAGATTTGCGCTTTCAAATGGCCATGGTTCGATGTTGATTTATTCTCTGTTGCACCTGACCGGTTATGAGTTGTCAATCGAAGATTTAAAGAGCTTTCGTCAATTGCATTCTAAAACGCCCGGTCATCCAGAGTATGGCTACGCACCAGGCATAGAAACGACCACGGGGCCATTAGGCCAGGGCGTTACCAATGCCGTGGGGATGGCAATTGCGGAAAAGGCTTTGGCCGCTCATTTTAACCGCCATGGACACGAAATAGTTGATCACCATACTTATGTATTCCTAGGTGACGGTTGTTTGATGGAAGGCATTTCTCACGAAGCGTGTTCGTTAGCCGGGACTTTAGGTCTAGGCAAATTGATCGCTTTTTGGGATGACAATGGAATTTCGATCGATGGACATGTCGAAGGCTGGTTTACGGACAATACCCCCATGCGGTTTGAAGCATATGGATGGCATGTAATTGCTGATGTTGATGGTCACGATTCCGAAGCGGTTTCTAAAGCAATAGCCATGGCAAAAGCTATGGGCGATAAACCAACGCTAATATGCTGTAAAACCACAATAGGCTTTGGTTCGCCAAATAAAAAGGGAACCCATGCATGCCATGGTGCACCACTTGGTCAAGAAGAAATTAATTTGACCAAAGCCGCTTTGGGCTGGGACTATGATGCGTTCGAAGTTCCAGCAGAAATATACGCAGCATGGGACGCAAAAACTAAAGGCAGAAAAGCCGAGGCAGAGTGGAACGAAAGATTTGCATCCTATAAATCAGAGTATCCAGAATTAGCTGCCGATTTTGGACGCCGTATGGCTGGCGAGCTTCCAGAAAACTGGAATGCGGATTCAGCGGCTTTCATAAATTCAGTCAATGCCGAGGCTAAATCAATAGCGACCCGGTTGTCTTCATTGGCTTCAATCGAAGGTTATGCGAAATTGTTACCTGAGATTTTTGGCGGTTCAGCCGACCTAGGTTGTTCAAATATGACAGAATGGTCTGGTCATGTGCCGATGAGGGCTAATAAGCCAGATGCAAACTATATAAACTATGGTGTCCGCGAATTTGGCATGTCGGCCATAATGAACGGAATAGCACTTCATGGCGGCTTGATGCCTTTCGGCGCAACATTTTTGATGTTTTCTGAATATGCCCGCAACGCACTTCGTATGGCGGCATTGATGAAGATTAGATCTATTTTTGTCTACACTCATGATTCTATTGGGTTAGGTGAAGATGGGCCAACACATCAACCTATTGAACAAATAGCTACGCTAAGGTTGATTCCTAACATGCGGGTGTGGCGTCCTTGTGACGCAGTGGAAACGGCTGTTTCATGGAAAGCTGCGATTGAGCGGCGTGACGGCCCAACCTCGCTTGTATTTTCAAGGCAAACGCTGGCGCATATGCCTAGAACAGAAGAGCAAATCGCCAACATAGCAAAAGGTGGTTATGTGCTTAAAGATTGCGAAGGCCAGCCTGAAGCTATCATCATTGCAACCGGTTCTGAGGTAGAACTGGCAATGAAAGCGGCAGAGAAGCTGGCTGGAAAAGGAAATAAAATAAGGGTTGTGTCCATGCCTTCAACCAATGTATTTGAATCCCAGGATGTCGGCTACTGTGAATCGGTTTTACCGGCCGCAGTGACGAAGCGTGTAGTTATCGAAGCCGGCGTCACTGACGGATGGTGGAAATACGCTGGAACTGAGGGAAAAATTGTTGGTATAAACCATTTTGGTGAGTCTGCGCCTGCAGGCCAATTGTTTAAAGAGTTTGGCTTCACGGTAGAAAATGTAATCAATAATGTTGAAGCTGTGCTTTAACAAATACAAATAGTCGAGATAGGGGATATACCAACCGCCTATCTTTTAGTGCTGAACATGGGAGAAGAAAGTGAAGAAAAATCAAGTTATTACTTATCTGTTTGCAATGTCAATGATGATTAGCACTTCAGTTATGGCTGATGAAAAATATCCTGCATCAGATTTTCAACCAGAAGTGGTTTACCAAGATAAAGAATACATAGAAAAAAGTTCGTCATCTTCAGTTGAAGCTGAGTCAACTTTTCAGGTTGATACAAAATATCCAGCCGCAAATTTTGAACCAAAAATTGTTTATAGCGATAGCAGTTACAAACACTCTGAGGCGTCATCTTCAGCAGCGAAAACGACAGAGCCACAAGCAGCAGTTATTAGTGAATCTTCAACAGTAGAGCCAGTGATGCTAACTACCCAAGAAAAAGATTCATCCGATATGACGATGTTAATAGTTGGGTTGTTGGTGCTTGCAGCGGGATTTGTGTTGTTTAGATTTAAAGGTAAATTTTCAGTTTGCTCTAGTGCGAGTAAAGCTACATACAGTCCAGATATGGGTGGGGAAAGCCAAAAATTAACCGGTGTTGCCCGGTATTTGAACAAGGTGTCAGGTACTGGAGTGTCGAGATATATTGAAAAACAAGCTAAGACTTCTACTGCGGTTACTGGTGTAGCCCGCTATGTCGCTAAGCAAATAACAACCCAAAAAGATCAGGTGCTAAAATCGGCAGCTACTGGAGTTGAAAAGTACATGCGTAATCGAGGATAACCAATGAATGATATTACTTTCCCTGGTTTGTTTTTCCCCGCTGTTGCAGGTTTATTCTTTTTTCTCAAGAAGCCTTATTCAGATGATATGTATGTGAATGAGAGCAAAACCGTTGGTGTTGAAGATAGACGTACGGGTGTCTCTAGGTATATAGAAAAACAAATTCCATTAGTCGATAGCGAACAAGCACAGTCTAGTCATGTGGTTATCAGTGGCGTAGCCAAGTACATTAAAGATCAAGAGAAAAATAAATTATCATCTGTTGAAAGATACACCTTAAGAATAAGATTAGCTGAAAGACAAGCAGGGCTAACTGTGCAGAAAGTTACGGGTGTTGGTAAGTATATAAAAAATCTACCAACATTGCCTAAAACATCGGGTGTTTCTAGATATCTAAAAAAAGAAGAAAATCAACCCAAGGCGAGCAGCGTATCAAAATATATTACAAGGATGAAATATGCAGATAAGGCTAATGCAACTCAAACAGCTGCTTTTTGTGAAACAACCGTAACAAGGTATCTAAAACAACAAGAATATTTACCAAAGTTAAGTAGTGTGTCTAAGTATCTTGTAAAGAAAACCTTGTTGAAAAAAATGGCTGGCGACAAGCCTGCATCGCCTACTATCACGGGTGTGGCCAGATATCTACAGAAGGTAGAAATCCTGCCTAAAAAAGTAGCGTAGAGAAATACATAAAGTGACAAGCTGCGGCGGTAGAGAAGGTTCCTGTGGTTGTATTGACCACTGTTGGAAAATATATTCAAAGCCGTTCCTGATCACTGTCATGTGTCTACGATTAATGTTGAAGTAACCTGCGAGGTTTGCTCCCGCTTTTTTGCACATAGATCAACATTAAATTCTTAGAGGGCGATCTCAAGGCCTGCTGAACTAAGAAAAAAATTTCTGATTTAATATAAGGTATTTTGAAATGAAAAAAAATTTACTCGAACAATTAAAACAACACACTGTGGTTGTGGCCGATACAGGTGATCTTGAGGCTATAGAAAAATTTAAACCACGTGACGCGACAACTAATCCTTCGTTGATAACTGCTGCTGCACAAATGCCCCAGTATCAAGGTATTGTTGATGACACATTGAAAGGCGCAAGACAAACACTCGGTGACGGGGCAACGCCCGCACAAGTTGTTTCGTTAGCGTTTGATCGCCTTGCAGTTGCATTTGGCTTGAAAATTATAGATATTATCGAAGGTAGGGTGTCCACAGAAGTAGATGCCAGGCTTTCATTTGATGTGCATGGAACTATTGCTAAAGGCCGGGAAATTATCGCCCAGTACGAAGCGGCTGGTGTTTCCAGAGAACGGATTTTGATAAAAATAGCGGCAACGTGGGAAGGCATCCAAGCTGCGGCCGTCTTAGAAAGAGAAGGTATCCACTGCAATTTAACTTTGTTATTCGGTATTCACCAGGCTATCGCTTGCGCCGAAAATGGAATTACATTAATTTCACCTTTCGTTGGACGAATTCTGGATTGGTACAAAAAAGATACTGGCCGTGAATCATATCCACCCTCAGAAGACCCAGGGGTAATCTCGGTTGCTACCATTTATAACTATTACAAAAAATTTGGTTATAAAACTGAAGTTATGGGTGCGAGTTTCAGAAATATTGGTGAAATTACCGAGTTGGCGGGGTCTGATTTATTGACTATCGCCCCTGCGTTATTAGGGGAGTTACAAGCTACTGAAGGGAATTTGCCCCGTAAATTGGATCCTGAAAATGCTACAACAATGGATATAGAAAGAATTGTTGTCGATAAAGACACGTTTGCAAAAATGCATGAAGAAAATCGAATGGCTAGAGATAAATTAGCTGAAGGTATCGAAGGCTTTACTAAAGCCCTAGAAACTTTGGAAGGGATTCTTGCAGAGCGGCTCGCCTCATTAGAAGGTTAATTTGAAATTAAGCCATCTAACCTGATTTAACTTGGTTGGATGGCATTTTTGTTACAAAATTCATATTAAATAATCCCGATGTCACAAAAAATCCTAGATTGTGTAAGGCCAGGTGTAGTAACAGGCACAGATGTACAAAAAATCTTTACAATTTGTAAAGCTAATAAATTTGCATTACCCGCTGTAAATGTAATTGATACAGGATCTATAAATGCTGTTTTAGAAGCGGCGGCCAAAGTTAAGTCTGCAGCAATCATTCAATTTTCGAATGGTGGCGCGCAATATTTTGCGGGTAAAGGTTTAAAGCTTGAAGGGCAAAAAGCCGCCATACTCGGGGCAATTGCAGGGGCTAAGCATGTTCATACTGTGGCTGAAGTTTATGGTGTCCCCGTAATACTTCATACTGACCATGCGGCAAAAAGTTTACTTCCATGGATTGATGGTTTGCTTGATGCAGGCGAAAAACATTTCAATGACACAGGAAAGTCATTGTTTAGTTCCCATATGCTTGATCTTTCAGAGGAAAGTTTGGAAGAGAATATTGAAATTTGTGTCCAATATTTGCGCCGAATGGCAAAAATGGGCATGACCTTAGAAATAGAATTAGGATGTACCGGTGGCGAAGAAGATGGGGTTGACAATACCAATATGGATCATTCTGCTTTGTATACCCAACCAGAAGATGTTGCTTATGCCTATGAAAAATTGATAGCTATTAGCGAACAGTTCACAATAGCGGCATCATTCGGTAATGTTCATGGTGTTTATAAGCCGGGTAATGTTAAGTTAACACCAACTATATTGCAAAATTCTCAGATACATGTGAGCGAGAAATTTAGCGTTCCAGGAAACACCTTAGACTTTGTATTTCATGGTGGATCCGGTTCCAGCGCTGAAGAAATTCAGGAGTCGATCAGTTACGGTGTAATAAAAATGAATATCGACACCGACACGCAATGGGCTAGGTGGTTAGGTATTATGGAATATTACAAAAAGAATGAAGGCTATCTACAAGGTCAAATTGGAAATCCAGCAGGCGATGAGAAGCCTAATAAAAAATACTATGATCCCCGTGTTTGGCAGCGTGCGGGTGAAGTTAGTATGGTCACTCGTTTAGAGCAGGCGTTTGAAGAATTAAACGCTGTTGATTCGCTATAATCAAATTAATAATGCCGATACAAGGTTGTGTCGGCTTTTTTTTCATCAGTTTTTGAAAATGTCCGTTGTAAGTTAGCTAAGTCATCAAGAGAATTTACGTTAAAGAATTTTTCTTCCTGTCCAGTAAAATCGACTTTAACCATGGTATGAAGATTAAGCCATGAAACAACTTTTCGGTTTCCTCTAAGTAAATAATTTTCCAAGCTATTTTTTAAAGTAGATGTTAAAGCTAAGAATAGTGGCTGAAAAGTAAATCCAGTTGTTGCTACTGCAATTTCTACATTGTTTTTTTCCCTCATATCTAATAGTTTTTGTAATTGCTCTGAACCAAATAATGGGCAATCACATGGAGCAACAAGAATAACCGGATAATCACTTAAATAATTTAAGGCAACTAAAATCCCTGCTAGAGGGCCGTTAAATGCATTGTCTTGATCAACTAAGACTTGCGTATTAAATTCTTGGTAAAGCAATAAATTTCTATTTGCACTAATTATGATTTTGTCTGCCACTTGAGCCATTGCGTCAAGACTGTAGCTTACCATTGGTCGGTTGTTAAAACACACCAAGCCCTTATCTTGTTTGCCCATTCGTTTAGATTGACCGCCGGCGAGTACTACACCGCCAACTTTTGAATTGAATTTCATAATAGTTCCATGGCGATTATTAAGTGACTATAACGAAAATTGGATTATATTTACTGGATCAGACAAGAAAAAATTAATTTTATGAATTAAAAAATAAAGGTTTTTTATGAAGAATAAAACTCTATGGAATCGGATAGCATACATTTTGATCTGCTTGGTTTCCGGTTGTTCAGTAAGCCCACAGCAAAAACTGGAAGTTAGTGAAATAACCTATCCTAAAAAAAATGATTATCCTACCAGAGACAGGGTGGAGTATGTGATGAATTGTATTGCTCAGCATGGAGGTCTTACCTACATAAATCAATATGCATGTGGTTGTAAAATAGACAAAATTGCTGAGAGGTTAAGTTTTGAAGAATATGATTCCGCTAAGACTTTTAAATTCTTAAAAAATACCGCTGGAGAAAGCGGGGGGGTTTTTAGGGATCCGATAAGATCAAAAAATTTAAGGCAAAAATTGGAAGATGCAGAAGCCTATGCGGAGAAAAATTGTTTTGTAAAGTAAATCATGCAATTAGCTAGTTAAGTCATTAACCGAAGAAAACTTCGTATAAGCACCTAGAAATAAAATAAGTTTAAAGTTCAGCAGATTTATCAAGGTTGTCATAGAATTGTAAAAAAGGCTTCATTTTTTTGTCACGGAACGGCTTTATTCTGTCGAGTCGGATTAAAAAAATAATTATAAAACAGGCATTACAGCTCGTGCAGAAAAAGCTTGTTCTAACGATTCTGAGAGGAAAAAATGAAGTTACTTCTTTCAATACATAAATGCGATGTTTTCATGTTTACCTGGCTCATTAATGCAAAGATGCATGGGAATTTAGCAAAAATAAGTAGATACCTCTCAAAAACCGGAGATGGTCAGCTATACACATTAGTTATTCTGATAACCTTAATCACCGAAGGCTTCCATAGCTCTTTTCTTCAAGCGATGTTACTTGCGTTTTTGTTTGAGCGACCCACCTATTTTATTTTAAAAAACGGATTCAAACGAAATCGCCCAGAGGCGACGCTCAAGAATTTTAGAAGCGTTATTACTCCCGCAGATAAATTTAGCTTCCCTTCTGGTCATACCTCGGCTGCATTTATGATGGCTACGGTTATTGCGTATTTTTTTCCATTGTTGATGTTGCCTTTGTTTTTTTGGGCGTCATTAGTTGGATTTTCTAGAGTGGTATTGGGCGTGCATTTTCCAACGGATACATTGATGGGGGTGGTTTTAGGCGTTAGCACAGCGTTGTTAAGCTTAGGTCAAGTCATATAATGAAAATTTTTTATGGGGTCCAGGGTACGGGTAACGGCCATATTACCCGGGCAAGGGTGATGGCAAAAGAGCTATTTAAAGCTGGTTTTGAAGTAGTATTCCAATTTACGGGTCGTCCAGCCGACAAATATTTTGATATGGAAATATTTGATGGCTATCAAGTACGCACGGGACTCACATTCAATACACAAAAAGGTCAGGTTAGTTACCTTAAGACGGCTCGAGACGTTAAGGCCATGACTTTTCTCAGGGATATAAAAGAACTCGATTTAACAAGTTATGATTTGATTGTGTGTGATTTTGAGCCTGTTACCGCTTGGGCAGCTAAAAGGCAAGGAAAAAAAGTATTAGGTGTTGGGCATCAATATGCGTTTAATTATAGCATTCCCCGTTCAGGCGCCGACCTTATAGCGGTCCAAGTTATGAAACATTTTGCTCCGGCTGATATTGGTATCGGTTTGCATTGGCATCATTTTGGCCAGCCCATACTGCCTCCTATCATCGAAACACCAGAGTTACCAACTAAAATTCAAAAAAACAAAATTGTGGTTTACCTGCCATTCGAAGATCAAACTGAGGTGATTAAGTATTTGGCACCATTTGAAAACTACAATTTTCATTTATACTCACCACAGCCCGTAGCATCTAAGTATGAATTTATTCAATGCAATCCCCTATCAAGGGATGGTTTTCAGCGTGATTTATACGATTGTGCCGGAATCATCAGCAATGCAGGTTTTGAGCTTGCTAGTGAGGCGTTGCAATTAGGCAAAAAAATTCTCGCTAAACCATTGCACCAACAAATGGAGCAAATATCTAATTCTTTGGCGTTAAAAGAATTGGGCTATGGCCATACTATGACCGATATGGATATTTCAGTTATTGAACATTGGTTGCATGACAGCCGAACCGTACAGGTAACGTATCCAAATATATCAAAGCTGCTGGTTGATTGGATAAAAGACGGGATGAAGCCAATGGATGAAGATTATATTGAGGCGGTGTGGAGCCAGGTTGATGTGTTGCATAAATCTTATTAAGCCCCCGATAGTTAAAGCCACGAATTAAAAGCACAAGTATCAGGATGCATCGCCGTTTTTTGCGAAAGCCGTATCGACCAAAAATTGGCGACGGTCATTGCCTTCGACCCGCCCGCGCCCGCGCCTACGATTTCGCTTAAGGGTAGGCTCTGCGTCCGCAGCCATCTACCTCTGACTTGACGCCGTGTCGGGATGCCCTGCGTTTTGTCTACGCCTGCGCGGATAACGCCAAGGCTCCGGCACCAGGCGCTACGGCTACCGCAGGGTGGCGTCGTACACCGCCCTACTAGCGTTACGCTTCCTGTATTCCCTTCATGACTTAAAGAACAAGCAAATTCTAAACTTCGACCTTGCATAGCCAAAAGTTTTTGCCGCCTTCGTGGAACAGCCGCATCAACTAGGAATATTAAAAAGTATTGGTGAGGTTAACTTGGAAATGGGCATTTTCACGATTGCATTTCTTCATGCAGTTCTTCTTCAGAACCGATTTTTTCGTGGACGCTATCGTGTGCTAGGGAAGCATCATATTCAATGACATAAAAATCGCCGTTCCAATCTTCGGCAATAAGGGTGCATGATTCAACCCAATCGCCACAATTGACATAGTGCACGCCTTCTATTTCTTTGTTGGCCACGGAATGAATGTGCCCACAAATCACCCCGTCAAGTCCAAGCTCTATGCAGTGTTTAGCCAGCACCACTTCAAACTGGGTAATAAAAGAAACAGCGGATTTTACTTTATGTTTGACAAACTTGGACAATGACCAATAGCCGAACCCCATGTGCCTTCTAATCCAGTTGAAGTGGCGGTTTATGCTTAATAGGGTTTCATAGCCAATATCCCCTAATATGGCCAGTTGCTTATGGTATCGGGTGATAATATCGTAGTTGTCGCCATGAGTTAACAGATAACGTTTGTTACTGGCTGAGGTATAGACCAGTTCATCGTATACTTCGACATTGCCTACGTTAAGGTCACCATGGGATAGGAAATTGCGTAAAAATTCATCATGGTTGCCAGCGATATAAACCACCCGTTTGTTCTTTGAATATTTCAACACTTTCCGTAAAAAATTGGTGTGGTCTTGATGCCAGTACCAACCGCGTTTTATTTTCCAACCGTCAATGATGTCGCCTAAAAGGTAGACTTCATCAAAGCTCAACCTTTTTAAGGTCTTCAATAAAAAATCGGCTTTACAAGATCGGGTGCCGAGATGGATGTCGGACATAAATACCGACTTATAAGGTGTCTTAGCTGCTTTAGTCATTAGGTTCACAGTTGGGTTAAAAATGATTACAACAAGAACAAAAACACCCTTAAAGGGGTATTTGAGTTGTTAATCCTGAAGCGGTGGAGGCACTAAGACCGTCCGTGATCCATTGGCTTCAGCGGCGCTGACGACCCCCGCCGCTTCCATGCTTTCAATAATGGTCGCAGCCCGGTTATAGCCAATTTTAAATCGCCTTTGTACGCTTGAAATAGACGCTTTTCGGGAATCAGTTACAAATTTGACCGCCTCATCATACAGCGCATCTGTTTCACCATTATTACCGTTGCCGCTTCCGTTTATGCTAAAACTGTCACTACTGTCGGTAACTTCCTGGGTAATTTCAGGCAAGTAATTGGGAGGTGCGGTCTGTTTTAAAAACTCCACTATCCGATGGACTTCATGGTCATCAACAAAAGCTCCGTGGGCGCGAATGGGTATGCTAGTCCCGGATGGCAAAAACAACATGTCGCCATTACCTAGTAAGTTTTCGGCACCGCCTTGGTCAAGGACCGTCCGGGAATCGATTCGGGAGGACACCTGGAATGAAATGCGGGTGGGAATGTTGGCCTTAATGAGACCGGTCAATACGTCCACAGAGGGGCGTTGGGTGGCTAGTATCAGGTGTATGCCGGCAGCACGGGCTTTTTGGGCCAAACGGGCGATAAATTCCTCCACTTTTTTGCCAACAATCATCATCATGTCGGCTAGTTCGTCAATGACGATGACGATACTCGGCAAAGTGGTTAAAACGGGTAATTCTTCACTTTCGGGTAAAGGTACGTCGAATTGGCACATTGGGTCATTGATCGTTTCGCCCCGGGCTGAGGCGTCGCTGATGAGCTGATTGAACCCGGCTAAGTTCCTGACTCCCATTTTCGACATTAATTTATACCGCCGCTCCATTTCCGCAACGGCCCAGCGTAAGGCATTGCTGGCTTCTTTCATGTCGGTGACCACGGGTGTCAGCAAGTGCGGAATGCCTTCATAAACGGACAGCTCCAGCATTTTGGGGTCGATCAAAATTAGCCGGACTTGCTCAGGTGAGGCGCGGTAAAGCAAGCTTAAAATCATGGTGTTTATGGCCACGGATTTGCCGGAGCCGGTGGTGCCGGCCACCAACGCATGCGGCATTTTGGCCAAGTCGGCAACGATTGGGACACCTGAGATGTCTTTACCCATCGACAGGGTGAGCATGGATTTTGCTTGGGTAAAACTATTTGAGGCCAAGAGGTCACGCAAGTTGACCATTTCCCGTTCGCGATTGGGAATTTCTAGGCCGACCACCGGCTTACCAGGGATGATTTCGACTATGCGGACGCTGGTGACTGATAAGGCTCGGGCCAAATCTTTGGATAAGGTGCTGATGCGGCTGACCTTGACCCCGGCGGCGGGTTCCAGTTCAAAACGGGTGATCACTGGACCAGGATGAAAGCCAATGACTTTCACTGAAACGTTGAAATCGGCGAGGATTTCCTCAACCTTTTCAGCCATTGCTTCCAAATCGGCATGGGAATAACCGGTTACCCGGTTTTCCCGGACATCAAGAAAATCTAAAGACGGCAACGGGGCGTTTGAGTCTTTATGAACGGGTGCGGTCTTTTTGGTGATTTTTCGGCTGGGGTTCTCATTTATAGCATCTATTGAAGGAGGGTTGCCGTTGTCTGAAAGATTCTCTAACAGGCCTTTGTTGGGTATTATTTTGGCCGTTTTTGTTGGGTAAGTGGATTTAGGTTGCGGCGTCGTTTGTGGCTTAGGCTTTTGCCACATTGAAGCCAACCTTTTCATGACAAAGGCAAACCCCATGTAAATGTGTTTGCCAAGAAAATCGATTAATGACAACCAAGAAAACCCGGTGGACAAGGTAATCCCCGCCAATAGCAGGGATATTAGGAATAAGGTGGCGCCTAAATTGCCGAACAATGTAAAGGTCTTGTCGCCAATTTCTTCCCCTAGGATACCGGCGCTGCTCCTAGGTAATTCAATCTCTAACCTGACGGCGTATAAATGCAGCAATGCGGGTATGGTACTTATGATCGAGAAAAATCCCAGCAGGATCAGGATGTTTTTTTCTAGGGTGAAATAGATTTTCCGGTGGAACAGATACCCTTGCCAAATGATGATGGCAGGGAATGAATAGGAAACGACGCCGAAAAAATTTAGTGAAATGTCTGCTAGATAAGCGCCAATTATTCCGCCCGCGTTATAAACCGTATCTGTGGTGGGGGGGTGTAACCAGCCGCCGTCTTCATGGTTAAAAGTCACCAAAGAAATCAGAAAAAACAAGGCGCAGGTAAAACTAGCCAAGACAGCCGTTTCGCGCAGGCCTCGAAAAATTTTATTTTCTATCACTGCGGACATGGTTTGCGGCGTTTTGAGGGTAATTTCATTAGGAATTGTTGAAAATGTATCAAGGCGCCTTAGATAGTCGCTAGGGGTTTTTGACGCAGGGTCAATAGAAATCCCGGATCATTTTTAAGCCGGGCCAAAGCGTTCAACGCGGTATTGATGTTGGTTTCGCTGATGAAGGCTATTTTACGGAAGTTTTCATCAACCGAAAAGCTTTACACCCGTTCTGGGTTGATTTAATTAACCTTATGATTTGTAAGTGGAGTTAAGAAATTTCTTAGGCACTATCCAAAATCGAATGGCAATGCCGGTTTGAGTTCGGATTCTGTGGGCATGAATGTCAGGCGGATACTATTTACGGAAAACCCTAAGATGGGCTTGCCACCTTGGTTGATTAACCGTCTTTGCCGTTTGCCAATTTATCTTGTGCGGCTTACTCTATAAGGCTTGGAATAATTCTTGGGTGACTTTATGACTGATACAAAACATTGTCGTTTGCTGATTTTAGGTTCCGGGCCTGCCGGATACACTGCGGCCATCTATGCTGCCCGCGCAAATTTAAGGCCTGTGATAATCACCGGGCTTCAACAAGGTGGCCAGTTGACCACCACCACGGATGTCGATAATTGGCCAGGCGATGTCGAAGGCTTACAAGGTCCCGACTTGATGGAAAGGATGCGTTTGCATGCCGAGCGCTTTGCTACAGATATTATTTTTGATCATATCCACACCGCAGATTTGTCTACCCGCCCGTTTACCATGACAGGTGATGATGGTGCTTATAGCTGCGATGCGCTGATAATTGCCACCGGAGCTTCAGCCCGTTATTTGGGTTTGGATTCTGAGGAGGCGTTTAAAGGCAAAGGTGTTTCCGCATGTGCGACCTGTGATGGTTTTTTCTACCGGAATAAACCCGTTGCCGTGATAGGCGGCGGCAATACAGCGGTTGAGGAAGCCTTATATTTGTCCAATATCGCCTCAAAGGTCACTGTAGTCCATAGGCGTGACAAGTTCCGTTCTGAAAAAATATTGTCTGACAAGTTGCTTGAAAAAGCCAAAAGCGGCAATGTCGTGGTCGAATGGAACCACACTCTGGATGAAGTCTTGGGCGACGACATGGGCGTAACGGGAGTCCGCATTAGAAGTGCGGTTGATGGCAATACCAAAAACCTCGATGTGCATGGCGTCTTTATAGCCATTGGCCATACGCCCAACACCGAGATTTTTGCTGGGCAATTGGACATGGAGCATGGCTATATCAAGGTTAACAGCGGCATACACGGCAATGCCACCGCCACCCGCATTGCAGGTGTTTTTGCTGCGGGAGATGTGATGGATTCGGTTTACAAACAAGCGATTACCTCGGCAGGGTCAGGGTGTATGGCGGCATTAGATGCGGAAAAATATTTGGACGAACTGGTCAATTAGGTTGCAGGGCGATTAATGGAAGGTGAGAGTAATATCGTTGTCAGTATGCAGATCAGTATCCTTAATCCAAAAGACCCCAGTCAAGCCTTTCCCCCCGTCGATCAAGCCTTGCCAGACCCGAACGGGTTGTTAGCCATCGGTGGTTGTTTGAGCGAGCGGCGTTTATTGGCCGCTTACCGTCAAGGCATTTTCCCTTGGTATAATCCAGGGGAGCCTATATTGTGGTGGTCGCCCGATCCGCGTATGGTTTTGTTTCCTGAAGAGTTGAAGGTTTCCCGTAGCCTTAAGAAACTCATTCGGAAAGGAAAATTTCAAGTCAGTTTTGACCGGGCGTTTGAGCCAGTCATTAATGCTTGTGCCGCTCCTAGGGAAGGCAGTTCCGGCACCTGGATCAGCCAAGAAATCAAGCTAGCCTATCTGGGTCTGCACCAATCAGGCGTGGCCCATTCTGCAGAAGCTTGGTTAGAGGGTAATTTGGTGGGAGGCGTATACGGGGTGGCGTTAGGCCGGGTTTTTTTTGGAGAATCCATGTTCCATAGGGTTACCGATGCTTCAAAAGTGGCTTTTGTTAAATGGGTAGGCCATTTGCAGCGATGCGGTTATCGATTAATCGATTGTCAAATTCGCACGTCCCATCTGGCTAGCTTGGGGGCAAGGGAAATCTCCCGGAATGATTTTAACGAATTGTTGGATCAATATTGCGGTTTGTCAGTCGAACCCCCGGCTGGGTGTGGCGGGTGAACACCATCCCTTTAATCCTGACCGGTGAACAGCCATGTAGCTATTTGGACGGGAGGTTGTCGTGTTCCTTATTTATCGACCCTTCTGTTCCGTTGTCGCCCGGTCTTTATGGATTGCTTTTGGCAAAGGGGTTTCGTCGAAGCGGTGACCACGTTTATCGGCCATTTTGCGGGGAGTGTTCGGCTTGTGTGCCGGTTAGGTTGGAAGCGGCAAGCTTTAGTCCCAATAGAAGCCAGTTGCGTTGCTGGAATAAAAATGCGACTACCCGCGCCCAGATCAAGCCTGGGGTTTTTGAACAAGCCCATTACGATATGTACAAGCGTTATCAGTTGGCCAGACATGCCGGTGGCGATATGGCCAATTCCACTCCAGATGACTACATCAATTTTTTGGCAAGCTCTTGGTGCAAAAGCCACTTTGTGGAGTTTTTCATCAATGAAAAATTAGCGGCGGTTGCGGTTGTTGACCAAGTTGAAAATGCCCTTTCCGCAGTTTACACGTTTTACGAGCCAGATTTTTCCGGCTACAGTTTGGGTACTTTTGCCGTTCTGTGGCAAATCCAGCAGGCCCGTATCTGGCAGTGTGAGCACTTGTATTTGGGTTATTGGATCAAGGACTGCCGGAAAATGGCTTATAAAAGCCAATTCCAGCCTTTACAAGGGTTAATTAGGAGCCAATGGGTCGATTTAGCCCCGGAATGCCGCTGATTGGTTGCCGCTAGGTTTTATCACTAACGCCAATAATGTGGTATTATCGCGGCTTTTAAATATCGGAGTTAATCTATGGCAAAAGAAGATCAAATTGAAATGGAAGGTAAGGTCATTGACACGTTGCCCAACACTATGTTCAGGGTGCAACTGGAAAACGGCCACATCGTCACGGCTCATATTTCCGGCAAAATGCGTAAACATTACATCCGTATTTTGACGGGCGACACCGTGAAGGTTGAAATGACGCCGTATGACTTGACTAAAGGCAGAATTTCTTTCCGTATGAAATAACGCGGCATATCCCTCTCCCCGTTATCTAAGCCTCATCAACTGCTTTCTGGAACGATAACCGCCTTGCCTTCTATGGCAAAGGCCAATTCGTCGTTTTCTACATAAACCCTCACATGGCCTCCTTGCGCCAGTTTTCCAAACAGCAAGTCATTAGCCAAGGGCTTTTTGATTTTTTCTTGTATCAGCCTGGCCATTGGCCTTGCCCCCATTTTGGGGTCGCAACCATGTTCGGCAAGCCAGAACCGGGCGTCGGCATTGAGCGCTAAGGTCACCTGCTTGTCCGCTAGCAACGCTTCCAATTCAAAAATAAATTTATCCACCACATGGCCGACTATGCCAATGTCCAGAGGTTTAAATTGAATGATGGCATCCAAGCGGTTACGGAATTCAGGCGAGAAGCCTTTTTCTATGACTTTCATGCTGTCCGAGGCATGGTCTTGTTGGGTAAAACCAATCGAGGCGCGGCTTCCTTCCTCTGCACCGGCATTGGTGGTCATGACTAAAATGATGTTGCGGAAATCCGCCTTGCGGCCATTGTTATCGGTCAGGGCACCATGATCCATGACTTGCAATAACAGGTTAAACACATCGGGATGGGCTTTTTCTATTTCATCCAACAACAACACGGCATGCGGGTGCTTGGTGACCTGCTCGGTCAGCAAACCGCCTTGGTCAAAGCCGACATAACCCGGCGGGGCGCCGATAAGCCTAGAGACGGTATGACGTTCCATATACTCGGACATGTCAAAGCGCAACAATTCAATGCCTAATACCTTGGCCAATTGCCGGGTCACTTCGGTTTTACCGACACCGGTGGGACCTGCGAATAGGAAAGAACCTATGGTTTTTTGGCTATCACGAAGACCGGCACGGGAGAGCTTAATGGCCGATGTCAAGGCCGAGATCGCCTCGTCCTGGCCAAACACCAGCATTTTCAGGTTCTTCTCCAAATTGGCCAATTTGTCCACATCATTGGTGGACACTGTCTTGGCAGGGATTCGGGCAATTTTCGAGACGATTTCTTCTATTTCCGCAGCTTCTATGAGTTGTTTCCGGTCTGCTTCGGGGGTCATGCGCTGTTTAGCACCGGCTTCGTCGATGACATCGATGGCTTTATCGGGCAAATGCCGGTCATTGATGTAACGGTCTGACAATTCAACGGCCACGCGCAAAGCGTCAGCGGAATATTTCACATCATGGTGTTCTTCGAAGCGGGACTTTAGCCCTTTTAGAATCAAAATGGTGTCTTCGACAGAAGGTTCTAGCACATCGATTTTTTGGAAGCGGCGGGCTAAGGCATGGTCTTTTTCAAATACGCCGCGATATTCCTGATAAGTGGTGGAGCCGATACAGCGCAATTGGCCGGAGGCGAGGGCGGGTTTAATAAGGTTGGAGGCATCCATCACCCCGCCTGAAGCGGAGCCGGCGCCTATCAGGGTATGGATTTCATCAATGAACAATATTGAATTGGGTTCTTTTTTTAATTGGTTCACCAGCGCTTTTAGGCGTTTTTCGAAATCGCCCCGGTACTTGGTGCCGGCCACCAAAGCGCCTAAGTCCAGGCTGTAAATCACGCAATGCAGCAAAATTGGCGGTACGTCTTCTTCGACAATTTTTTTTGCCAGGCCTTCCGCGATGGCGGTTTTGCCGACACCGGCTTCACCGACCAACAAAGGGTTGTTTTTACGGCGACGGCACAGGGTTTGAATAGTCCGTTCGATTTCCAATTCGCGGCCTATCAACGGGTCTATCCGGCCGCGTAAGGCTTCTTCGTTTAAATTGGTGGCGTATTTTTCTAGCGGGCTACCGGAGTCAGATTCTGTTTGTCCCATGTCGGCGGATGAGGGTTCGTGTGGTTCGTGGTCTTGGTCCGCCTTTGTAATACCGTGGGCCAAATAATTGACGACATCCAAGCGGGATATATCCTGCTTGTTCAGCAAATACACCGCATGGGAATCTTGTTCACTAAAGATGGCGACGAATAAGTTGGCCCCCGTCACTTCTTTTTTGTCTGAAGCTTGAACATGGAAGACCGCACGTTGCAAGACCCGCTGAAAACCCAGCGTGGGTTGGGTATCGCGTTGAATGCCAATGGGTATCAGCGAAATGGTTTCGCCTATGAATTGGGTGAGCTGTCTACGCAAGTTATCGATGTCGCAGCCACAGCCTTTCATGACTTTTTCTGCGGAGGCGTCATCGAGCAGAGCCAGCAATAGATGTTCTACGGTAATAAATTCATGACGCTTATCATGGGCGTTCTTGAAGGCGGTATTCAATGTGATTTCTAACTCTTTGCTTAACATAAACGCTCCGGTTCAAGCTTCTTCCATAGAACACAGCAAAGGATGCTGGTGTTCGCGGGAATATTCGTTGACAATCATGACCTTAGTTTCAGCAACATCTTTAGTGAAGACCCCACAAACGCCAACGCCACGGGTATGGATATGCAGCATCACTTGGGTTGCCTTGTCTTCGGGCATGCCAAAAAAATCCATCAGCACTGCAATGACAAAATCCATCGGCGTGAAATCATCGTTCAACAAAATGACCTTATACAAGGGCGGCCTTTTTAATTTAGGCTTGGCTTCCTGGACATTCAAGTCATTATCGTAATCAGGAAATCGGTCAAGGTCGGACATGGCTAAAAATAAAAGGTTTCGTCCTGACTAACATAATCCCATTGCATAACTATTTCAAGAGTGCGGAATCGACAAAACAAAATCTAAGGCGGGTCGGTTGTGACCATCTAATTCTTCAACAGCATAAAGGGCATAATTTTAGTAAAATAACGCTATTTGAACAACGGAGCAAATGATGGTTTGGAAACCGCATGTCACTGTCTGCGCCATTATCGAGCGCGAAGGCCGTTTTTTATTGGTGGAGGAAGAAACGGGGCAGGGTCTGCAGTTTAACCAACCTGCCGGTCATTTTGAAGAAAATGAAGATTTGATCGCCGCCGTCAAACGCGAGGTTTTGGAAGAAACCGCATGGCAATTTAAGCCTGAACATTTGGTCGCTATTCAAGTGTGGCGCAAGCACCCTACGGCGCCAACCTTTTTGCGGGTATGTTTTTCTGGTTCTTGTTACGGCCATGATCCCGACCGGGCTTTGGATACCGGCATCGTGGCCACGCATTGGCTGAGCCGTGAACAAGTCGCCTCCCAGCCTGACAGGCTGCGTAGCCCGTTGGTGCTGATCGGTATCGACCAGTATTTGACCGGGCAACGCCACCCGTTGTCGATGTTGCAGGCGTTCCTAGGTCATGAGTGAACAGGTTATCGTCGGTATGTCTGGCGGTGTTGACTCGTCCGTCACGGCATGGTTGTTGCAGGAACAGGGTTATGATGTGACCGGTCTGTTCATGAAAAACTGGGATGAAGATGACGGTACGGAATATTGCACGGCCAGGCAAGATTTGGCGGACGCCCAGCGGGTTTGCGATAAATTGGGCATCCCGCTGAAAACAGTCAATTTTGCGGCTGAATATTGGGACCAGGTGTTTGCGGTATTTTTGTCGGAGTTCGCCGTCGGCCGCACTCCAAACCCCGATATTCTTTGCAACAAGCATATTAAATTTAAGGCGTTTTTGGATTACGCCATCGATGATTTAGGGGCGGCTAAAATAGCCACCGGCCATTATGCCCGGGTCGAGGAACGCGGCGGCGAGTTTGTCTTGCTCAAAGGTTTGGATCCAAACAAAGAACAAAGTTATTTCCTTTATGCCATGGGGCAAAAAGCCTTATCGAAGACGTTATTTCCCATTGGCCATATGCACAAGCCAGAGATCCGCGCCTTGGCGAAAAAGGCAGGGTTTGAAAACTACAAAAAAAAGGACAGCACCGGCATTTGCTTTATCGGTGAGCGCAAGTTCAAGGAATTCCTGCAACGCTACTTGCCTAGCCAACCGGGCGAAATGCGTAGCCCGGAAGGTCGGTTGATCGGCCAGCACCACGGGTTGATGTACTACACACTAGGCCAACGCCAAGGTTTGGGCATAGGGGGGGTTAAAGATGCGGATGATAAACCTTGGTATGTGCTGGAGAAGGATTTGGAAAGCAACGTGCTCATTGTCGGCCAAGGCCACGGCCATCCGTGGATGCTGCACAATACCTTGGAAGCCGGCCAATTGGATTGGTGTGGCGGCAAACCATTGGCAGAGCCTAGTCGCTGCGCGGCCAAAACCCGCTACCGCCAACCCGACCAAGCCTGTCATTTTGAACCATTACCGGACGGTCGTTGCAAGGTCAGGTTCGAACAGCCACAACGGGCGATCACGCCGGGGCAATCGGTGGTGTTTTATGATGGGGAGACGTGTTTGGGGGGCGGGGTGATTGAGTCCAAAGCCAATGAAAACCTAACAATTAACCAGCCAAGCCAATGAACTTACAAACCAAATGCACTTGCGTCATCGTCGGCTTGTTTATAGTCGAAATCCTGCCGGTACCGTTCACTTCGATTTACAGCCTCTATGCCATCCGCCGCCGCCCGGACTGGTTGCCGAAAGTGACCGGTCGGCTTTATGCCGATAAACTGGCTGCGGGGGCGGTTGCCGAATTTTCGCCGCCGTCCGGACATGATGCGATGAAGACCCGGAGCCGGTGTACGTTTGGTTTGATCGCCCTGTTTATAGTGGATGTGTTGGTGCCTGTGATCATCCCAACTGCCTTGTATGTGGTCAGGATGCGGCCGGCATGGTTCTGTAAGTTGGTGTTCAGGCTTTATGCCGACAAATTACCACCGGCTGGAGCTAAGGTTGAACCTGAATCGATAATGGAATCCTCGGAAATGAAGGCCGCCTTTGAACAAAAATGGCAGGAAATGGAACGGCAAAATTTCAATTTTGCCAAGGTACTTGGGGACAAAAACTTTTCGCAACCCCATCAGTAGACTTATTCATCAAAAGGAAACATCAGCATCCATGTCACAATCCACACTCATGGCCATTTCTCCGATAGATGGCCGCTATGCAGACAAAGTCACCCAGCTACGACCTATTTTCAGCGAGTTTGGCCTGATCCGTCACCGGGTTCAGGTGGAAGTGCGCTGGTTGCAAGCGTTGGCGGCGCATCCCCAAATGCTCGAAGTCCAACCGTTTAGCGGTGAGGCCAGCCTGTTGCTAGATAGGATGGTCGAAGATTTTTCCGAGACCGACGCCCATCGAGT
>DBNZ01000157.1:2171-3918 GCA_002299495.1 Methylococcaceae bacterium UBA659 | reverse complement strand
TTATTCCCAGTTATCGCCAGTAATTTTAAATCCGAATTCGCCGCAGAGTCCTTCAATCCAGAAGGCTTGATCCCACGCTGTATAAAAGCCCTGAAGCAGGCAGTTCCTGAACTTGGCATAATCACCGATGTCGCGCTTGACCCTTATACTCGCCATGGACAAGATGGGCTGGTCAACGGACAAAACTATGTCATGAATGACGAAACCATCGAGGTTCTCGTCAAGCAAGCTTTATCCCACGCCGAGGCGGGGGCCGACATAGTCGCCCCATCCGACATGATGGATGGCCGTATCGGGGCTATCCGGCATGCCCTCGAAACAAACCGCCATATCAACACCAAAATTTTGGCCTACTCGGCAAAATACGCATCGAGTTTTTATGGCCCATTTAGGGACGCGGTCGGGTCGGCCACCCATTTAGGGAAAGGCGATAAATACAGCTACCAAATGGACCCGGCCAACTCCGATGAAGCCTTGCGCGAAGTGCTCCTGGATTTGCAAGAAGGAGCCGATATCGTCATGGTCAAACCTGGCTTGCCTTATCTGGATATAGTCCACCGCATTAAAACCCGCTTTGGCGCGCCAACTTTCGTTTACCAAGTCAGCGGTGAGTATGCGATGATCAAAGCGGCGGCCATGAACGGATGGCTGGACGAACGCCAAACCGTTTTGGAAGCACTTATGGCTTGCAAGCGTGCGGGGGCAGACGCCATATTGACTTATTACGCAAAACAAGCGGCTCTTTGGCTAACCCAATAAACACGGCATCCCCACGGCGCCTTGTTATTGATTGATAATTTTCAGCTTCCTTGTATTCGTAGCCATTAAAATTTTTTTGAATACTGGAAAAAAACCAGCGCAACTATGAGCGACCACGACCACTATGCCGTTTTCGGCCACCCTATCGATCACAGCAAATCACCTCAAATCCATCAAATGTTTGCCGAGCAAACAGGACAAACACTGTCGTACCAGGCACAGGACGTCACCGCCGGACAGTTTACCGAAGCCGCTAGGTCTTTCTTTTCCTCAGGCGGTAAAGGGCTAAACTGCACGGTTCCGTTAAAGGAACTGGCTTGGGCATGGGTTAATAAAAAAACGCCCCGGGCGGAACTTGCCAAGGCAGTCAACACGCTTGTATTACAAGCTGACGGCAGTTTGCTCGGCGACAATACAGACGGCTGCGGCCTGGTTACTGACCTTACCGTCAACCACAGCCTGACCTTGACCCGCCGCCGGATTTTGATCCTAGGGGCGGGCGGGGCCAGCCGTGGCATCATCGCCCCATTGCTAGAACTAAAGCCCGCTTGCCTGACCATTGCCAACCGCACTGTAGACAAAGCAATCAGGCTCGCTGCAGAATTTAACAACCTCGCCTGCATTCAGGGCTGCGGTTTCCCAGAATTACAAGGCCAACAATTTGACATTATCCTCAACGCCACCTCCGCCAGCCTCAGCCATCAACTGCCGCCCTTGCCTGACACGCTGTTGGCCGACGTCGGTGTTTGCTACGACCTAGCCTATGGCAGTCAGAAAACCGCATTCGTAGCGTGGGGGATTGCCCATAACGCCTACAAAAGCCTAGATGGGCTGGGAATGTTGGTCGAACAAGCCGCCGAGGCATTTTATCTATGGCGCGGGGTTCGGCCAAAAACAAAACCGGTGATTGATTTTGTTGATTCGCTGAGACTTTCCCTAACATCTTAACTCCGGCTCATTTCATCCGGGGATAGCTGATTAACCCCCC
>DBNZ01000157.1:0-1808 GCA_002299495.1 Methylococcaceae bacterium UBA659 | reverse complement strand
GACTCTGGCATGAACTCTCCATCCACGCAATGACTGATGCGACGATTACCCAGCTTTTGACTCCGTTTCATGCCAATTTTTTATATCTAAGCCGTTTAGGCTGGTCGGCATCCGTCCCCAAACGCCGGTGGCGGTCGACTTCATAATCTTGGTAATTGCCTTCAAACCAAACAACCTGGCTGTCTCCCTCAAAGGCTAGGATATGGGTGGCGATCCGATCTAAGAACCAACGGTCGTGGGAAATGACCACCGCACAGCCAGGGAAAGCCAGCAATGCCTCTTCCAACGCCCGCAATGTTTCTACATCCAGATCGTTGGTTGGCTCATCCAACAACAACACATTACCGCCAGATTTCAGCAATTTCGCCAAATGCACCCGGTTCCGCTCGCCCCCGGATAATTCGCCGATGCGTTTTTGTTGGTCGCCGCCCTTGAAATTGAACCGCCCGACATAAGACCGTGACGGTGTCTCGTATTTACCGACAGTAATCATATCTAAGCCGTCAGAAACTTCTTCCCAAACGGTTTTACCGTTGTCCATGTCGTCACGTAGTTGATCAACATAGGCCATTTGTACCGTTTGACCCATCGTAATAGTGCCGGAATCGGGTTTTTCAAAACCCGCCATCATACGGAACAAAGTGGTCTTACCGGCGCCATTCGGGCCAATGATGCCGACGATGCCACCGGGTGGTAGGCTGAAGCTCAAATCACTGATGAGCAGGCGGTCGCCAAAACCTTTGCTGATATTTTTAGCTTCGATTGCCACATCGCCCAAGCGCGGCCCTGGCGGGATATAGATTTCTTGGGTTTCGTTGCGTTTTTGCACCTCCTGCGAGGACAATTCCTCAAATCGCGCTAAACGCGCCTTGCTCTTGGCGTGGCGACCTTTTGGATTGGAACGCACCCATTCCAACTCGGCTTTCATGGCTTTTTGCCGAGAAGAGGCTTGCTTTTCTTCCTGCTCTAGGCGTTTTTCTTTTTGCTCCAGCCAACTGGAGTAATTGCCTTCCCAGGGTATGCCCGCCCCCCTATCCAACTCCAGAATCCAACCGGCCACATTATCCAAGAAATAGCGGTCATGGGTGACAGCGACAACGGTGCCGGAGAAAACATGCAAGAAGCGCTCTAGCCAAGCTACTGATTCAGCATCCAAATGATTAGTAGGCTCATCCAACAACAACATGTCCGGGTTAGACAGCAACAAGCGGCATAGGGCGACCCGACGTTTTTCGCCCCCGGATAACTTAGTGACATCGGCATCCCAATCGGGCAGACGTAGGGCATCGGCGGCAATTTCCAGCTTGCGATCCAACTCCCACGCCCCGGCTGATTCGATTTTTTCCTGCAATTCGGCTTGTTCGGCCAGCAGGGTATCAAAATCGGCATCAGGGTCAGCGAACGCGTTATTGACTTCGTTAAACCTATCCAGCACGGCTTTTATTTCAGCTACCGCCTCCTCCACATTGCCACGGACTGTTTTCTCCGGATTTAACTGCGGTTCTTGCGGCAGATAACCAATGTTAATGCCTTTAAGCGGAATGGCTTCGCCTTCGATTTCCTTATCGACCCCTGCCATAATGCGGAGCAAGGTGGATTTTCCCGAGCCATTTAAGCCCAAAACGCCGATCTTTGCGCCCGGAAAAAAGGACAAGGAAATGTCTTTAAGGATATATTTCTTTGGCGGGACCACTTTGCCCACCCGGTTCATCGCATAAATGTATTGAGCCATAATATTCGTAAGTAAATTATTTTGTTGTGTTTTGATGACGGTAAACCCACGCCTTTAGAACTGGCCCTACGGTGCG
>DBNZ01000186.1 GCA_002299495.1 Methylococcaceae bacterium UBA659 | reverse complement strand
CTCGCATGACTTGACGGCGTTTCGCGATACCTTGCAGGTTGTCTCCTGCGCTCCGAAAACCCGCCCGGTGCTACGCCTATCGGGGACTAAACAGCTTTACTTCGCTAGCGCGCCGTTGCCAAGATTTTCAGCGGGAGTACCGCCCTCGGTGCGATTCGGAAGCGCGACCACTCGACAGTCTGCGGTGCACGGATGTGCCATCGCAAAAGACTGAGGAAATCCTCAGGTACGTTCAGTGCTAAGGCTATTGGTAAACCGGAAACCGGGCGCAAAGGTTTGCCACCTTGCTACGGACACTTTCTAATAGCTGTTCATCTTCCATGTTTTCCATGACATCGCACATCAGGTGCGCTACTGCCACCACTTCGGGTTCCTTAAAGCCACGGGTGGTGGGGGCGGGGGTGCCGATGCGGATGCCGCTGGTGACGAATGGTGATTGCGGGTCGTTGGGTACGGCGTTTTTATTGACGGTGATATGCGCCTTACCTAAGGCCGCATCGGCGGCTTTGCCGGTAAGCCCTTTAGCGACTAACGACACCAGCATCAAGTGGTTGTCGGTGCCGCCGGATACCACGTCAAAACCACGCTCCATGAACACTTTCGCCATCGCTTGGGCATTTTTAATGACTTGTTGCTGATAAACTTTAAATCCGGGTTCCATCGCCTCTTTGAAAGCGACGGCCTTAGCGGCGATGACGTGCATGGAAGGGCCGCCTTGGATGCCAGGGAAAATAATCGCATCAATTTTTTTCTCCAAGTCAGGGTTGCTGCGGCAAACGATCAAACCGCCGCGCGGGCCGCGCAAGGATTTGTGCGTGGTGCTGGTGACCACATCGGCGATAGGCACGGGGTTGGGATACAGGTCTGCGGCGATGAGTCCTGCGACATGCGCCATGTCAACGACAAAATAAGCGCCAACTTTATCGGCGATGTCACGAAAACGTTGCCAATCCCAAATGCGGGAGTAAGCGGAAAAGCCGGCCACGATCGCTTTGGGTTTGTGTGCCAAGGCCAGGCTTTCAACTTGTGCATAATCAATTTCACCCGTTGCCTTATCCAAACCGTATTGCACGGAATTGTAGAGCTTGCCGGAAAAATTGGGTTTGGCGCCGTGGGTCAAATGGCCGCCATCGGCCAGACTTAGCCCTAAGATGGTTTCGCCGGGTTGCATCATGGCCATGAACACCGCCATATTGGCTTGTGAACCTGAGTGCGCCTGGACGTTGGCATAATCCGCGCCGAACAAGGCCTTGGCGCGGTCTATGGCCAATTGCTCGACCTTATCGACAAATTCACAGCCGCCGTAATAGCGTCTGCCCGGATAACCTTCGGCGTATTTGTTGGTCAGTTGTGAGCCTAGGGCTTGCATTACCCGTGGGCTGGCGTAGTTTTCCGACGCGATTAATTCGATATGGTCTTCCTGACGTTGCCGCTCCTGCGCCATGGCGGTGAACAATTCGTCATCAAAACCTTCGATGGTCATGGATGGGTCAAACATGGTTTTCTCCTTTTGGGTGTGGGTTCAGGCTCACCAGGTTTGCGTAAGCTGAGAGGGTCGCCGGTTTGGGCGATGACAAATAAACCTTGCTGGCAGGCGTAGCGGGCGACGTGATCGGGCAACACCATGCCGGTCACCGCGCCCATGACCCGCTTATGGGCATAACTGGGCAGCAGGCGTTTGAGTTTTTGCAGCCGTTGCAAGTGGCTGTTGACATCGTCGATACCGAGCGTGCTGTTGCATTCGATGGCGATAATGTCGGTGTCGTTGACCACGAGCAAATCCATTTCGATGCCTTCGCCATCACGTTGCGAGCTGATGTTCTGATGCACCTCGTGGAGGTCAATGCCGCACTCCCGGAACAAACGCACCGCCGCCGGACGCACCATTTCCTCGACAAAGTCACCGCGCTTGTTGCCCAAACGTCCGATGCTTTCACTGACTGGTTTGATTTTGCGGTCGGTTTCTTTGGATAAGTTGCGAAGTTCTTCCCGGGTTTCCTGAAACTTACGGTCTGATTCTTTAAACTGGCGGTCAGTTTCTTGACACAATTTCCAAATATCGTCAAGGGTAGGTTGAGTTGTGGACATGGCTTATCCCTGTGTGAAAGCGGCACATTACCCTGAATGCCCGGCAATTATCAAGGACTGAGCAACAGAATTTGCAGGTCGGCGACATTGGTGCCGGTGGCGCCGGTCAGTAGCAGATCGTGGGAGGCTAAAAGGGCATGGTAAGAGTCGTTGTGGTGCAATAATGCCAGGGGTTCAAGCCCGGCTTGCCTGATCCGTACTAGACTACCGGCGTCCACTAAGCCGCCGGCGGCATCGGTAGGACCATCACGGCCATCGGTGCCGCCGCTGAGGAAGACCCAGGAACCGGCTAAATGGTGTGTTTCGGCGGCTAAGGCAAAAGCCAGCGCCAGCTCCTGGTTCCGCCCCCCCAGACCTGTCCCTTTCAAGGTAACGGTGGTTTCCCCGCCGGCCAATAAGGCCACCGGTTTATCGGGTCGTTTAACGTAGCCAGCCAGTTGGTCAGCGGCAATCCTGGCTTCCCCGCAAAAATCCCGGCCGTATAATTCGACGCCATAGCCCAAACCTTGGGCGCAGTCCAGCATGGCGTCGATACTGATGGCGTTGCTGCCGATCAAGGTGTGGTCGGTGCTCCTGAAAATGGGGTCGCCTGGTTTCGGGGTTTCGGGTATTAGCCCTGATTGGCCTTGGGCAAGATGGCGCTTGACAGAAGCGGGCAGTTTTTCCCAAATATGGAACTGTCTTAAGATCACTACGGCATCGGTAAAAGTGCTGCTATCGGGTACGGTAGGCCCACTGGCTATGCTGGCCAAATCATCCCCTAACACATCGGATAAAATCAACGCATGCAAGTCCGCCGCTGCCGCTAATCTGGCCAAACCGCCGCCTTTCAACACCGACAGGTGCTTGCGGACACAGTTGATTTGGTTGATGGTGGCGCCACAGGCCAACAATAAATCCGTGACCACAATCTTTTCGGCTAAGGTGATGGGGGGTGCTGGGTAGGGGATCAAGGCCGAACCGCCGCCACTGACCAAAACCAAAACTAAATCGCCTGGCCGGGCTTTTTTGACCCGTTCGGCCAGTTGGAGGGCGGCTGAATAACCTTGGTCATCCGGTAAAGGATGGCCGGCGCCAATGACTTGAAGGTTTGCTAGCGGAGTCACGTTCGCATAATGGGTGACCACTATGCTGTTTGGGTTCAGCAAATCAGGCGGGATGATTTCTAAAGCGGCTTTGGCCATGCCGCAAGCGGCTTTGCCAAAGGCGATTAGGTATATGCTACGCCAGTGGCCAGAACGATAGCCGCCATTGGGCAAAGAAATTTTCAGTTGGCCTTCTGAAAAATGCAAATGCCGTTTGACCGCCAGATAAGGGTCGGCCGCTTGGACGCCTGCCTGGAATATTTGCCGGGCGTCCTGCCGTAATGCTGGGATGGCCGTCATAACCGGAACTAAGCTATTTGCTTGGCCAATTGGAAAATAGGTTCGGAATCAAGGGTTAGGGAGTTATCGGTAAACAATTTGGCAATACAGGCTCGATGGACGGCCAGCTTCAATGCGCCAAAACCGATGGCGCCCCAAATGATTTTGCCGGACCGCGCCACTCCCCTGTCCATCAGGTCAATACCGCCAATACCGATAGGCGGGGTGGCGTTGGCATCGGCCAGCATTTCAAGGTTGGGGTTGTCTTGCCAATGCTCGGGTTCAAGCAGACGAACCCCCGCAGCACCCGCCGCAAATACCACTTGGGCGTCGCGGATGGCATGGCCGCGGTCGTCATGGGTGAAGGCTTGAACGGGGTTTAGGTCGACCCCAAACCGGGCTTTCATGTTATCGCAGGCTTGCTTTGCCCGCGCCATGGTCCGGGCGGTGATGGTGACGTTAGCGCCTTCTTGGGCCAACATAGCGGCGGCGCGTTGCCCGACAGGTCCGGTTCCGGCCAAGACGACGGCTGTTTTGCCCTGTAAAGGGCCGGAACTGGCTAGCTTGGCGATGGCTGCGGCGGCAGTGGTATTGCAGCCATTGCTATCAAGCATGACCGATACTTGAAAACCCGGAAAAAAATGGCTTTGTACGGCGTTGAATAACAATTGACCCGCAACCATGTCGCTACCACCGACAAAAATGGCGGTGTTTTTTTTGTCTTTGGGCGGGCGGGTGAATACGGCGCCTTCCACCAATGGCTTGATATTGCTAGGCGTCAAGCCAGCATAACTGCAAACATGGTCGGCACCGCCGTCATAACCGACGACCGTGTCGAAAACAGAGGGGATGGCGTCGGTGTCAAATTGCAATAGCAGTTTTTTCATGTTTCACGGAATGGAAAATGGGTTGCGCATTATAAAGGATAAAATTCCAGGCCAATGGGATTTAAACGCCGATGGGGATTTCGGAAGGAAAAAAGGGTTTCAGGGGCGGCTAATTTTAGCGAAAGTCTTTTTTTCTATAGAATACCCGCATGTTATCTGAAAATAACCGGCGGCTATTACCATACCGCCACCATCAAGTCTCTTTTCCTAACTACAACATCATGAAAATAGGATAAAAAATGAAAAATCCAGTACATATCGCGGTATCTGGCGCAGCAGGGCAAATCAGTTATGCCCTGCTGTTTCGGTTGGCGGCCGGGCAATTGTTAGGTGACAGGCAACCTATGGTCTTGCATTTGCTGGAAATCCCGCCCGCCATGCAAGCTCTGAAGGGCGTGGTGATGGAGCTAAAAGACTGCGCCAGCCCATTGTTGCACCGGGTGGAAATAACCGATGACCCAAAAGCGGCGTTCAAGAACGCCGATTATGTCTTTTTGATTGGGGCGAGGCCGAGGACGGCCGGGATGGAGCGTAAGGATTTGTTGGAGGCCAATGCCAATATTTTTGCCGTGCAAGGCCAGGCTTTGAATGAAGTCGCCAACCGGGATGTCAAGGTGCTGGTGACCGGCAATCCGGCCAACACCAACGCGCTGATCGCCATCAAAAATGCGCCAGACCTTGCGCCGGATAATTTTTCCGCGATGAGCCGTTTGGATCATAACCGAGCCATTAGCCAGCTGGCGGAAAAATGCGGGGTATTGTGCGCCGATGTCAAAAACATGATCATTTGGGGCAACCATTCATCAACACAGTACCCCGATCTCCACCATGCCAAAGTTAAAGGCCAGGATGCTTTGGCGCTGGTCGAGCAAGACTGGTTTGTCAATGAATTTATTCCGACGGTCCAGCAACGCGGCACCGAGATCATCAATACCAGAGGGCAGTCCAGCGCGGCCTCGGCGGCCAATGCGGCGATTGACCAAATGCGGGATTGGGTGTTGGGGACGCCGGGTGGCGACTGGGTTAGCATGGGCATGCTGTCTGATGGCAGCTATGGCATAGAACCCGATATCGTTTATGCGTTTCCGGTGACCGTAGATGATGGTCGGGTCAGCCTTGTCAAGGGCTTGGGTATCAATGAGTTTAGCCGCCGTAGGATGCAATTGAGCGCAGCCGAACTGAGGGGAGAACGGGATGCGGTCAGGCATCTTTTCTGAGTTGATGGATGCGGGCGGGGTTGGCTCTATTGATCCGGCCCTTTACCGTTTGAACCGTTCGTGTCGAGCCAGTCGCAGCACATGCGCCTTTCCACTCGCTTAAGGCGAACGGAGGTTAAAACCGAATAAAGCCGGATCAACAACGTGAGGGGATTAGTAATGAAAAAGTGTTTGGTGTTTATGTGGATGCTGGCGTTAACGGGTTGTGGCTATAACACGTTGCAGGGCGGTGACGAAAATATTAAGGCGGCCTGGGCGGAGGTGCTGAACCAGTACCAACGCCGTGCCGACTTGATACCTAATTTGGTCAATGTGGTCAAAGGTTATGCCGCCCATGAAAAAGACGTGTTGACCACGGTCACCGCAGCTAGGGCTAAGGTAGGTGCGATCCAAGCCACGCCCGAATTGGTCAATGACGAACAGGCGTTCAAACAATTTTTGGCGGCGCAGGCAAAAATGACCAGCGCCATCGCCCGCTTGTTGGCGGTCGCGGAAAATTATCCTAGGCTTAAGGCCGACGGCATGTTCCGGGACTTGCAGGCGCAATTGGAGGGCACGGAAAACCGCATCGCCGTCGCCCGTAACCGCTATATCGAGGCCATCAAAGAATACAACATCGCGGTGCGTTCGTTCCCGTCCAACCTGACGGCAATGGTCTTCGGGCACAAGCCCAGACCGAGTTTTACCGTCGCAGATGAAAAGGCCATCAGCGCACCGCCTAAAGTCGATTTTGCCGCGCCGCCATTGGCGCCTGCCGGAAGCCAATGAATATCCCGCGTATCCTGCCGCTCCCTGGGCTACTGTTGATTGCGTTGTCGCTGGTGCTGTTGCATGCCAGCGCCCAAGTGCCGGTTCCGGCCTTGTCCCGGCCGGTCACGGATTTGACTCACACCTTGACCGCCCGGCAAATTAGCCAGTTGGAAGGCAAAATTAAAGCGTTTGAAGCCACCCACGGCAGCCAGCTTGCGGTGTTGCTCATTGCGACCACACAACCTGAAGATATTGCCCAGTTTGGCATACGGGTGGCTGATGCCTGGAAAATAGGCCGCAGACAAGAAGATGACGGCGTCATTTTGCTGGTCGCTAAGGCCGACCGGAGGATGCGGGTTGAAGTCGGCTATGGACTAGAAGGCGCCATCCCCGACGCCATTGCCAAACGCATCATTGCAGAGGCGATCGAGCCGCATTTCAAACAAGGCGATTTCTATGCCGGGATTGCCGCCGGTATCGACCGGATAATGGCGCTGATAGCGGGTGAACAATTGCCCGAGCCGAAAAAAAATAAGCTAGCCCATCAAGAGGATGCATTTGTGTTCATATTAGTGGTCGCTATCGTCTGCGGTAATGTTTTATCCCTGCTCACCGGCAGGCCGTTGTCGGCGATGTTATCGGCCGCCGGTGCATTTGGGGTCGGGATGCTATGGTTTTCCCTGTCATGGCTGATGGCATTGTTGGTTGGCTCGATGGTGTTTTTTATGGTGGCGGTCCGTCCCAGCCGTGCTGCTAGGTGGTCGGCGGGTGGGCGTGGCGGACTTGGCGGCGGCTTTGGCGGTGGTTCCTGGCGCGGTGGCGGCGGTGGTTTTGGCGGTGGCGGGTCGTCTGGTTCATGGTAAACATCAAGCGTTGGTTAAGGCATTGTTTCAGTATTAAGTGGGGATGGCGGCAACGTTTTCCGGTTGCCACGCTCTCGTCCATAGAACGTGCGGTTGCCGATTCCGAGCGTTTGCATCGGGGCGAGCTGTGTTTTGTCATTGAAAACGCCATGCCCGGTGAAAAAGTTTGGCGGGGATTGTCGGCTTTCCAACGGGCTTTGGAGGTCTTTGCTGAACAGGGGGTTTGGGACACAGAAGAAAATACCGGCGTCCTGATCTACTTATGCCTGGCCGACCGGGAAGTGCACATCCTAGCTGACCGGGGCGTCAACCGATGTGTGCAGGCGGGGCAATGGGAACGAATCGTTGAAGTTATGCAAAACGAATTTAGGCATAACCGGTTTCAACAGGGGGCGTTGTTAGGGGTTGCACAAGTGACAGATATATTGGTCAAGCATTTTCCAGCGGGTGATGCCAATCAAAACGAATTGCCTAATAGCCCCGCCGTTATTTAGTGGGTTGCATTCGACTTGGATTCATGCAGGTGAAAGCCTTGTTGATGCCATCAGGTTGCTTCTTGCGCCAAGCCGTTATAATCGTCAAACAACACATTATGGGCGGTAGCGGAAAAATCATATTTATCGCTTAAATATGTTTTCAGCCATTCTTCAACGCCCAAATTTCCCCTAGGCGTATCATCGATTTTCATTAGCCGTTGCTTCAATAGATGTTGGGGCATCAGCAGCAACTCTACATCCGACATGGCCACATATTTGTCCGGGTGCAAGTTGCTACCATTGATGATCTTTTCTAATTGATGGCGCTTTAGGCCTAAGGTATGGTTGATTTCAGCCCGAATGTCCAACAAGGCGGGTAAGAGATCGCTGCCGGTGCAGCTTTGGTCAAACAAGCAACTGAACCGGTTGAGCATATAATTGATGGCGAAACGGTATATGTCAGACTCCCTAACAAATAGCCGGGCGGCGATGGCTTGAATGGCGGCCCGGTCGCTTTCAACCAGGCGCAAAGAAATCATTTGCTTAAGTTCGTTCAATGTCTCGTTCCTTATCAATACCTGTACCGGTCATAGCTAGAAGTGATGAGTGGCTATGCCCGATTGCTTTAAGGGGCACAGTCAGCCTAAACGGGGGCAAAACTGTCCGTTTGGTTCAGGCTTAATTAGAATGCAATCGTAAGCCACTAGAAATGGGCTAAGATTATAATTAGGTGAAAACTTTAAGCGATAAATATTACAGAAATTTTAAGGCCATTCTAGGCTGTATCGATAAAATGTTGCACGTTTGTATTACATTACACAAAAATTTAATCAATCTGTCATTATTCAGCCCCGATAACTATGAAAAAATAGCGATAAGTTAGGGCTAATGTAAGGGCGATAGTCAAATCGCCCTCAATTGTGCTGAAAACAAGGAGATCAAGTGTGCTTCGCTAACCTTGCAAAGTTGCGGTTGCGCTTGTAGATTTTATAAAGGGTAAAATATTTTTAAGCTTGCGTAGCGCCATTAAGCCTAGCACGGAAACTTTCCATAGGGGGGCTACATAAGTCATTCTCACTACCTGTTTTTTGCAGGCTTTATTGTATTTTTTGTATGTTGTTTTTTAATCAAACCAAGAGAAAACTCATGAAAAACTTAATCTTAGGCGCCGCCGCTGCCGCCACTTTGTTGGCTGGGGTAGCCCAGGCGACAATCACCTTGGGTCCTAATGGCTTCCCAATTGTGAACCCTGCCGACACTTATGAAATTTATTTGTCAGGCGCATCTGCCCCACGGGGTTTCATCCAGCAGTTGTTGACCAATACTAGAGTACCGGCCGCCAACAGAATGTGCGATGCTAGCCAGCCAATTTACAGATATAGCAACACCGGTAACCGTCAAAACCAAAACGCTTACTATTGCGTAATGAACCCTAGAAACCCTGCTTTGCAGGGTTTGGCCGCAGGCAAAAGAAATCTGCTGCTTTACCAGCGTACATTGGGCGGGTCCGCCATGGGTGTGAACCCGATTATCGCCGATGCCCCCGTGAATTTCATACGAGTTGACCAGCCAGTCGCCAATGGTTGCGTCGCACCTTATATTGCTGATGGTTTAACCAACATAGACTGCCCTTATACCGAAGGCGACACCAACTTGTCGAGAAATGTAAGCCCTGATTTCGGTGTATCGGACACCGACCCGGGTCTTTATTTTGGCGCCAACACCCCGGCTGGATTCGCTCCAGTGCAACCCGATGATTTGAACAGGCTGGAAGTCCGCCCCGCCGCCACTTTGGTGTTTGGCGTTCCTGTCACCACTAAATTGCGCAACGCCTTGCAAGAAGCCCAGTTCCCAGCCAGAAGCAGCTGTCACCCTAGGCACACTGATTATGCGGCCAATGCGGAAACAGAGCGATGCATGCCGTCTTTGTCTTCACATCAGATCAGCAGCATTTTTACCGGTCAGTTGACTTCTTGGAGACAACTGCGGATAGGCGGTTCTGATAACTTGTTTGATAACACCACTGTTGCCGCTAACCGGCCAACCGGCGGCACCAATCCAGATAGGATTCATATCTGCCGCCGTGTCAACGGCTCAGGCACCGGCGCACAGTTCAACGTAAAGTTTTTAAACTATCCTTGCAGCGTTACTGGCACTGAACCAAAGCTAGCTACTGGCGTACTACCTGAAGCGGTTAACCAGACCCAAGTACACCAACTGTCCACATCAGGCCAATTGGGCGGCTGTCTTCACGAATTAGACCTTAACGTCGAGTCCGAAGCGGCGTTCAACAATGTCTACGGTGTCCGTTGGGCCATAGGCGTACAAAGCACCGAACACAACAACACCAATAGCAGAAGCTATCGTTACATTAAGATCGACGGTGTATCGCCTACCTTAGCCAACGTGGTATCCGGCGAATACCGGGACTGGGTTGAGCTGAGCTTCCAATGGAACAAAAGTCATGTATTCGACACCAGCGAATTGGCTATTGTCCAAGAAGTCATCAAGCAAGCGGGAAACCCTGTGGTAATGGGCGCAACAAATCCAGCGGCCAGGCACACTTGGGGACAATCTGGCTACATGGCCGTTCCATCTTCATTTGACCCGCGAACAAATGGCCGGATTGACCCTGCCAGACCGGTTAACCCATTAAGCCATGCTACTATTACTGAGGCGCCTAGCAGTTGCCGTATCCCTGCTATCTACAACCCAAGAACCCCCGCCAGCGGTTTACAACTCTAAGTTGGGTTGGCCGCTAGCCTAGCGGTTTAGCTGTTCGGTAATCGGGCCAATCGTCTCAGGGCGGTTGGCCCGGTTTTTTTTTGCAGATAAACGTATTTTTTGCCCATAATTCTTGCGATACCGCGTTGATTGCGTCATTAATAAAGAAATATTGGCTGAATATACTCGCCTGCCACCATGCCCATCCGCTTTTTTAAACCGGCGACGGTTACAACCCCTGTCGATGAAGCGATGGCAATGGACATAAACGTACCTTAAATAGATAGCATGCCGATACCTGAAATTAAGCAAAACAACACTCTTATCTTGTTGGCTTTAGGCGTTTTTTTTATCTTGTTCCCCGGTTCATTGTTTGCCGCAGAGCAAGAGCGGCAAGCGGAAGCAAAATTCGATTTGCTGGAGTTGCGCGTCAAAGGCAATACCCTATTGGAGCGGACATTGCTTGAACGTACGATTTATCCGTTTCTAGGGCCGGGCAAATCTATTGAGGCCGTGGAAAATGCCCGTAATGCCTTGGAAGAGGTTTACCGGAAAAAAGGCTATCAAACCGTCGCCGTGGATATTCCGGAGCAGCATGTCGAGCAAGGGGTGGTTTATTTGCAGGTCGTGGAAGGGAGAATTTCCAGGTTAAGGGTAAAAGGCTCACGTTATTTTTCTTTGGGTAACATCAAGGCGGGCTTACCTGAGTTGGCCGAGGGCAATGTGCCCAATTTACCGGTGATGCAGCAACAATTAGCGGATTTGAGTGGTCAGAGTGCCGACCGGATCGTCACGCCCATCATGCGGGCCGGCGAAACGCCCGGCACGGTGGAAGTCGACTTGAAAGTAAAGGATAAACTGCCTTTGCATGGCCGTTTGGAGCTAAACGGCCGTAATGTCAAAGACACTAGCCGGTTGCGTTTGATTTCAACCTTGCGCTATGACAACTTATGGCAAAAACTGCATAGTGCTTCGTTAATGTATCAAGTGTCACCTGAAAACAGCGCGGAAGTGGATGTTTGGGCGGTTACTTATGCAATGCCCATTCCTTCAACGGATGCCAAGCTGGCCTTTTATGGAGTGAGGTCCTCATCCGATGCGGCGATTGCCCGCGCAGGGGCAATAAACATCATTGGCAGAGGCGAAATTTATGGGCTGCGGCTGATTAAGCCATTACCTAGCTTAGAGCGTTATTTCCACAGCATGACAGCCGGTATCGATTATAAAAATTTTACCGAAGATCTCAATTTGGTGGGAAACCCTGCCATCAGTACCCCGATCGAATATATTCCTTTTTCGATGCAATACAATTCCTCGCTCAGAGGCAAGGAATCCCTGACATCGTTTAACTTAGGTGCCAATTTTGCCGTGCGCGGGCTAGGTAACGAACCCGGTGAGTTTGAAAATAAACGGGCCGATGCCAGGCCAAATTATTTTTTCTTAACCTCCGGGCTTAATTTTGAACAGGATTTGCCAGAAGATTTCCAATTTGCGAGCCGATTGACCGCGCAGGCTGCCGATACACCCTTAATCAATAACGAGCAATTTTCTTTGGGCGGGATGCAATCGGTCAGGGGTTATTTTGAAACCCAAGCCCTTTCGGACAGCGCCTTTACCGGCACCTTGGAACTGAGATCGCCGCGACTGGTGCCGGTAAATGTTGAATACGTCAACAAATTACAGGCGGTGGCTTTCGTCGACGGTGGCTATGGTTGGAACCGACGGGTTTTACCTGGCAACCCGGAAACTTACGATTTGGCCAGCGCGGGTTTAGGCCTGAGGTTTCAATTATGGGAATATTTCCAGGGTGTCCTGGACTTAGGCTTCCCCTTGATTAGTTTGGGTGCCGTGAAATCCGGCGATCCAAAATTCCATTTCATTGTCGCAACCGAATTTTAAAGCCGCGATCAACCTTCATCCGTTTAAAAAAGTTTTGTTAAGTAGGCAACCATGACAAGCAATTACAAACTAGACCCATCCTTAAACCCTCCGGAAATTTTTAAATTGAAGCCACTGCTGGCTTGCCTGCGGATGGTCTTGGCGGGGGGGGTTTTTTTAGGCACGCTGTCAACCGCAAATGCTGAAGGGGCGTTGCCGGTGCCGGCCGAAAACTGGGTTACGGGCGGTAGTGCTACGAATAGGATAGTCGGTGATGCGCTGCATATCGACCAGCAATCGGACCGGGCGGTACTGAATTGGAAAAGCTTCGATGTGGGCGAAAAAAACACCGTAAATTTTCAGCAGCTTAGCTCTTCTTCGATTGCCATGAACCGGATTGGTCAAAATGACCCTAGCCAAATCCTAGGTAAGATCACCGCAAACGGCCAAGTTTACCTTTACAACCAAAACGGCTTTTTGTTCGGCAAGGACTCGGTGGTCAATGTCAACACGTTAGTGGCGACCGCGCTTAATGTCTCCGACGAAGTCATCATGAATGGCAGCATCGTCACCGAATACAACAACAACAACCAAAGAGCCGCATTTTCGGGAAGGCCTAAGGCCGATACCGCCATTCAAGTGGAGGCCGGCGCAAACATCAAGGTGGATGAAAATGGGCGGCTGATCATGGTGGCACCCAATATCAACAATGCCGGTGACCTGGAAGCGGATAAGTTTGGGCAAATTATCTTGGTGGCCAGCAAGGACAGAGTTTATTTGCAGCCTGCCGACCCGAACAGCCCCTTTGCCGGTCTGTTAGTGGAAGTGGATACCGGTGGCCGGGTGTCAAACATCGGCAAAATTTTAGCCCGCCAGGGTAACGTCACCTTGGCCGGTTTCGCCGTCAACCAAGAAGGTCGGGTCAATGCCAGCACGTCGGTCAATGTCAATGGCTCCATCCGCTTGTTGGCGCGGGAAGGCGAGATACTTGACGGCGATACCTTAGCCGCCACCAGGACAACCCGGATCAGAGATTTGCAAGATGGCCTAGGGAAAGAGTCCGAAGTGGTCTTTGGACCCAACAGCGTCACCGAAATCGTGGCTGACGCCGAAGGCGGCATCGCCATCGATGAGCAAGAGCAACCCTTGCCTCATTTAGAGGTGTCCGCCCATACCGTGCATTTGCAATCGGGTGCGGCCATCAAGTCGCCTTCCGGTCAAGTGGCTATAACGGCCACGGGCAACCTTTTGTCGCCCGAGCAAAGCCGCACCGGACGGATTCTTCTTGAGGAAGGCGCATCGATCGATGTCTCTGGTAGCAAAAACATTACCGCTCCGGTGGAGCGGAATGTCGTAGATATGTCCGTGCAAAGTTTTGAACTGCGTGACTCACCCCGGCAAAAAGGCGGTATTTTACAGGGACAAACCATTAAAGTGGATATCCGCAAGGAAACCCCGATAGTCGACATTAGCGGCGCTTTGGCCCGCGTTGAACGCGGCGTTGAGGAACGTCTGGGCAAGGGCGGTTCGGTCAATTTTATAGCTAGCGGTGATGTGATCATCAATGCGGGGGCCAAGATTGACATATCAGGTGGCACCATCACTTACGAAGAGGGCTACCTCAACACGACGAGGTTGATTACCCAATATGGCGCAGTGGTGGATATCGCCGATGCACATCCGGAGCAGCGTTATAGCGCAATTCATGGCCAATATACCGAGACATCCCCAAAATGGGGAATTACCCGGACTTGGCAAGTGGGCGGCGGTGGCAGGGGCGTGTTTGAGCCAAGTTACCAGAAAGGTTTGGACGCAGGGAGGCTTAATATACAAACCACAAAACTGGCATGGGATGGTGGCCTGACGGCCGGTTCAGTAGCTGGTTTTTACCAACGCGGTACCGACGGCAGACCCTTTGGCGGGTCCTTGCTGGTCGATACCAAAACCTTCAACGTCATTCAAGGTGCGGTCGACACGGCCCAAGCCGTGCTGTTTACTCAGGAGACCAGCCCCCCTCCCATAGGCATTGATAATGAATTCCCGGTACTTGAAAATGGCAGGCCAGCGGCGTTAGCGTTATCGGCCACAAAAATCAATGGGTCAGACCTGCAAAATATCACCGTCAAAGCCTTAGGTCAGGCCACCCTAAGCGACAATGCGGTAGTGGAGTTGGCGCCGGGTGGTCAATTTAAGGTGGTCGCCGGTGGTATTCACGTTGCTGGTGGAATTTATGCCCCTGGTGGGGATGTGGTTCTTTCCAGCGGTTTTGATGACGCCGCCACGGAAGTTACGCAGAGATTTTTCAATCCGTCCGCAGAATTAACTTTGGCGGCCACGGCCAATTTGGACGTATCCGGACGCTGGGTCAATGATTTCGCGCTAGGGTTGTCCGCCACTCCAACAGAAGCTATCGCCATTAATGCGGGCAGCGTAAATTTGGTTTCGATGGGGAATTTATTCACCGAAACGGGTTCTGCTATCGCCGCCAACGGCGGTGCTTGGTTTAGCCAAAATGAGCGGTTGACGGCAGGCCAGGCCGGTGCCATTGCCATTACGACTTTGGGTGGCGCGGGGGTTGCAACGACGCTGCATTTGAACGGCGAACAATCCGCTTATGGGTTGTCTGATGGGGGGGCTTTGATCCTAACCAGCAGCAAGATCGTGGTCGGTGCGGCTGATGAGACCGATTTGACTGATAATCCGTTGGTTTTAGGTCTACAAAACAATACCTTGGATCTGGCATCGATAGACAGTTTTGGTAACATCCAATTGCGTGGCAATCTGAATGATGTGGTGCTAAAAGCCGGGTCAACCTGGAATCCAATCCAAAGAAACTTTTTGCTAAAACCCGATTTCAGAGGGGTGGCTAGCGACGGCTCCATTAGCCCTGTCAGCGAGGTGGCCACATTACCTGAACATTTACGCCAGCCCGTCGACATCGGTTTGACAGCCACGCGTAATTTACGGCTGGAAACGGGCAGCCAGATTTTAGCCGATAAACAGGCCAAAATTTCCTTGACGTCCGTGGAAGGCAGCATTTATGTGGATGGCATTTTAACCGCCCCGGCAGGTTCGATAGGTCTTGTTATCGATGAAACGCCCAACCCTTATAACCCAAGCCAGGCCATTTGGTTGGCGGGCAATTCCCGCTTGGATGTCACCGGCACTACCCGGTTGAACCCCACGGATGGTTTGGGTCGCCGCACCGGCAATGTGTTGGATGGCGGCGAAGTCACCTTCACGGCCAGAAGAGGTTATGTTGTCCAAGAGCAGGGTTCCCAAATTGATGTTTCAGGCACAAAGGCCATTTTGGACTTGCCCATTGAAAAACCTAATAGCCTCAACTACGTCCCGACTGAGGTCGGCTCAAACGCGGGCAAAATTACCGTGGTAGCCGCCGAAGGGATAGTTTTGGACGGCGGACTTAAAGGCGAAGCGGGCCTTGCTACCACGCGGGCTGGCCGTCTCGATTTAGCGTTGGACCGGACTATCAGGAATCCGCCCCTAGAAATCATTGATGTCTTCCCCTTTAGCCCGCTGGTACTAAGCGTTCAGCAGCGATTTCAAAACACATTGGATGCCAATAGCCAATTGGGTGACAACCTAGACCATTTAGGCCTAAATGGAAAAGGCCTCATCAGCGTTGAGCAGATCACCGCAGGCGGCTTTGGTGATTTGCGCCTGGCGACTTTCAGCACTAACCCAAATGGCGCCTTAGCCGCCACTGGCACGGTCGACTTTTTGGGGCAAGTCAACTTGAACGCCGCTACGGGCATAAATATCGATTCCCCCAACATCGGTTGGCGGGATTTAGGCGATGGCGCGTTGGCTGAAGTAAAATTAAACACCCCCTTTTTTAGAGCCGGTTCATCAAATATTAGGGAAACCGATCAATTGCCTATTGCGGGTGAGGGCGTTATCACCGTAAATTCCAAATGGTCTGAGTTGGAAGGCGTTTCGCGTTGGAACGGGTTTAAGACAGTTAATCTAGCCAGCGAACACGATCTGAGGGCGGTAGGTGTGCTGCAGATCGATGGCGAGGTAGATGGCCGACAGAACACGGATTATCGTGGGCAATTGGTGACGGCGGCGGATTTGAACCTAACCGCCAGCCAAATTTACCCGACCACACTGTCTAAATTTGCCTTCGAGGTGACCAATCCCGAGGGCAAAATCACCATCATGAGCAGCGGCAATAGGGATGCCAGCCCTTTATCGGCAGCGGGCGAACTGAGTTTTAAGGCCTCTGAAATCGCCCAAAACGGCGTGGTCAGGGCACCGTTTGGCACCGTCAATTTGACGGCCAGCAAGAGTTTGGTGTTAGGAGGCGGTAGTTTGACCTCGGTTTCTGGCGCCGGGCAATTGATCCCGTTCGGGACTACCTTCAGCCGCTTGGATTGGTTGTACGCAGTCGAAAGCAACAATATTTTGGTGTTCGACGCACCACCCGAAAAAAAACTGGTTCTGTCCAGCCCTAAAATCGCTTTGGAAGATCAAAGCGTGGTGGACGTGTCGGGCGGCGGCGATTTATTGGCTTATGAATTCCAGCCAGGTATCGGCGGTTCGTTTGATTATTTGGCGCCCAGTAGTCCTTCCTACAAGGGCGGTTTTGCCATAGTGCCTGGCTTAGGCTCTGCGTTGGCTCCTTATGACCACCTGCAACGTGGCCATTACCCAGCGGCGGGCAGTCAGGTTTATTTAACCGGGACCGATACGTTGGCGGCGGGTTACTACACGGTTCTGCCGCCGCGCTACGCACTTCTGCCAGGTGCTTATTTGGTGACACCGGTCGCTAATAGCCAAGACCAGCGGGCCGTGACCCGCAACGAAGCGGGATTGCCGATTATCCCAGGCTATCAAGCCCTCGCCGGTCCAGGCACAAGAGATGCCAGATGGCGGGGATTTTTAATCGAAAACGGCTCGGACATACGCAAACGTTCACAGTACGATGAACTAACCGCGAATGAATTTTTTACCCAAAGGGCTATCAGCAAAGAAACTGCGGTGCCCTTGCTGCCAAGGGACAGCGGTCAAATCAGCATTCAAAATGCCCAGACCAAGCTGTCCTTGGAAGGGGAGTTAATCGTGGCGGCGACTGGCGGGCGCGGCGCCAGATTGGACATTTCAGCCAACCATTTGAAAGTAGTCAAAGAATTGAGCGAAACCCAAACGTCCGGGGTTCTGGAAATTTTGGCCGATGATCTGACCGGCTTGCAGGTTGACAGTTTGTTCTTAGGCGGGGAGCGCAGCGTCAATTCTGCGGGCAACACCGAGTTTAATATCAGTTCGACAGAGGTGACGTTTGCCCATGACGCCCATCTTAAAGTGACCGATTTGATTGCCGCCGCCACCGAGAAGGTAACCGTGCAAAGCCGGGCGAAATTAGAAGCCTCCGGTTCGGTAAACACGGGAGATTCCCAATTTGAAATAGTCGGCGACGGGGCGTTGTTGAGAGTTTCCGCGGATGACCAGGTGGTATTTAACCGGACATCCACACCGGGCCAGAAAGGTGAATTAAGTGTTGAAGCCGGCTCGACCCTGCGGTCTAGCAACTCCATTTTGCTTGACGCCACCCAATCTACCGGCTTGCTCGGGGATATCCAAATGCAAGGCGGCTCTTTAAACTTGAGTGCCAATGCCATCAATTTAGGGGCAGTTGACGGGCTGCCGTCAACGGCCCTGAATCTTTCCAATGAAAAATTACTGAGTTTGGCGGTGGATGATTTAATCCTGAATAGCCGTAATAGCATCCATATCTACGGCAATCTGGGCGAGAGGACGGCGGCAGGGCATTACGAACCACTGGTTTTTAAACGCTTGGTCATGGATGCGGCCGGTTTGGTCGGGATTGGCGAGGCTAACCAATCCGTCAATATCCAAGCTGAAACTTTAGAATTGTCAAACAGGCTAGGGGTCGTTATTGCGGATAACGGGGCTGGCCGGGCGGACTTGAACTTATCGGCGAGAGATTTTTATCAAGGGACAGGAACATTCGGCATAAACGGCTTTGCCGCCACCAATGTTTCAGTTGACAACGGGTTTATAGCCACCAGCGATGCGACTCTTAACGTCGATTCCAATTTCAACCTGGCGGCGGGGTATTTGACCACTACGGATGGCAGTACCCTTGCCATCAATGCCCAAGGCCATCATATCCAACTGGATAGCAAGGCCGATGTGGCATTGACGGGCATCAATTACGGCGGTGCCATGAATATTGTGGCCGATTCCATTGGTTTGAACGCCAGGCTGGAATTGCCCTCGGGTGGCTTAGGGTTGCAGAGCTTAAAGGGCGATATCCTAATCGGCGCCGACGCCAGGATTAATTTGTCGGGCG
Source organism: Methylococcaceae bacterium UBA659 (assembly GCA_002299495.1). Lineage (GTDB taxonomy): Bacteria > Pseudomonadota > Gammaproteobacteria > Methylococcales > Methylomonadaceae > Methylovulum. Next base: position 6,264 of record DBNZ01000186.1, on the reverse strand, counting down.
ATGCGGTGCTATTTGCCGACACTTATGACTATACCCCGGGAGGCGTGTTCAGCGCCCTAGCGGATCAAGGCAAAATTACCCTAGCGGCGGGTTCAAAGCTTGATTTAAGCACAGGGGGCGGAACTGCGGCGGGCGGCAGCATGCGGTTTCAAGCCGTTAAAAAAGAAGTCGAACTGCTGGGCGAGATCACGGCAAAAGCCGGGAGCGTGGTATTTGATGTGGCCAATTTCAGCAACCAATCGAACTTTGACGACTTGGCTAGAAAATTGGCCGATGCGGGTATTTCGGATTCCATTTATATCCGTGTCCGAGATGCCGCGATAGCGCAAATTGATAGCGATATTAAGGCAAATGCCATAACTTTGGTGGCGGACCGGTCAGCCATCAGCATTTCCGGTAAGCTCGATGTGAATAATGGCGTACCCGCTGATGGCCATGCCGACGGCGGGACGGTAAGCCTTTACGCAGGTGATGGCATTGTGCTTAAGGACGGCGCGGAAATTACCGCAAGGGGAAGTGGCGAAGGCGCGGAAGGGGGCAAAGTCTTGTTGTCCTCTACGGATGCCGACAACGACCAAGTGAGTTTCATTGACGTGCAAAGTGGCGCGGTGATCGATGTCGGCGGCGAGGGCAGTGTGGTGTTCCGGGCGTTACGCACGGACAACGACGCAGACGGTGTCGATGATGGCGTGGCCATTATGCCAATCAAGGGTGAAATAAAAGGGTTTGGCCAATTTTATGCCGAAGGCGTTAAAAAATACGGCAATAACGATTTGGGCAATGACGGGCAAATTGACCTTGCCGACATTAACAAAATTAGAACCGATACGGATCGTTACATGACAGCCGGGACCGTCCAGGGTGTTGGCGGCTTAGGGGATGGGATCCGCCTGAGGCCTGGTATCGAAATCAATTACGACGGCAATTTGGCCCTAGCGGAAAAATGGGATTTGGTCGATTGGCGGTATGCGAACCCTGCGGGAGGCGCCAGCATTCCAGGTGCGCTCAGTATTAATGCCACCGGCCATTTCACGTTCCAACAATCTTTGACGGATGGCTTTCGGACTGGCAGCCTGGTGCCCGGCACGGCGGTGCGTGATATCCTGCAAACCGACGATTCCTGGTCATACCAGTTAGCCGCAGGCGCCGACTTAACCAGCGCCGACAAAACTGCTGTTGGTAACGAGCACAAAGAGTTGACCTTAAATCCGCAATCGTTGATCCGCACAGGCACCGGTGACATACACATTTCATCCAGCGGAGATGTCGTTTTCAAGGATCAGGGTGCAGCCGTGTATGTGGCGGGGAAGTCAGCAGAAGGCGAGCGATTTGGCTCATTTGGGGACCTTTATGTAGCGTTTGTATTTTATGGGGAATACCCAGGGGCTGGAGGGGATTTATCCATTCGTGCGGGTGGGGATATCCACGGCGCATTAGACCAGTCCCCGTCCGTTAATAATTGGTATGTACGCCAAGGCCGTTGGGAGGAGCGGATCCCTACGGCTTGGGCTATTGATTTCGCGAAATTTGAGCAAAACCTGGGTGCTTTTGGCGGCGGCAATATATCGGTCAGCGCAGGCGGAAATATCAACGACTTGGCTGTGATGATGCCGACGACCGGAAAGCAAGTGGGTGAGTTGAGCGATCCTCTCAACCCATTCTCCGAATTCAGGACCAATGAAGTGGATATCCAAGATGCTGGGCAACTGCAAGTGAGTGCGGGCGGAAATATTGCGGGCGGAGTTTACTTTCTGGGCGGCAACCTAGGCAATATTAACGCCTCAGGGAAGATTACAGGCAGTAGCAATCCTTTGTTATTTAGCGATACCGTGCAAGGCCTAGTCGAAGGCCCGCAATTCCTGATGGGCGACAGCCGACTCCTGGTCAATGCAAACCAAGGGATTAAGCTATCCGCCGTTACGGATCCAATGATCCTGCATAATTTAAATGTCAATTTTTTCAGCTATTCAGAAGACAGTCGGCTTGATGTCAAGTCATTGTCTGGCGATGTGACGTTAAACTCCGATGCCAGCATCATACTTTCAACTTTTCAAGCTACGACCGGACAAGCGAGCCTTTCAAAAATTTATCCAGCCTCGTTAAATGCCACCGCGTTTGGCGGAGATGTGTTGATTGGCGGCGAGGACACCGACATTATTTTGTACCCATCGAAACGGGGCGGGTTAAATATTTTTGCCAGAGACGCTATCGCCGCAGGAGTCGAAGGCATCAAGCGTTTGGGCATGTCTGACTTTGACCCGGCCTTATTGCCCGGCTATCAACAGCCGTTTTCGGCCACCGCATTGCAGAGTGACGCCAACAATATAGTCGCGTTGTTGAACCCTTTCTCCACCAGCAGTGCCGTTCATGCCTTAGTGCCCATGCATAAGGACAATTTGATCCCCGTCCGCATGGTTAGCCAAAACGGCGATATAGACTCCCTGATTATCAACTTACCCAAACGGGCCATCGTCCAAAGCGGACGGGATTTTACCAATGTCTCCTTAGAAATCCAGCATGCCAATGAGTCTGGGGATTATTCCATTATTTCAGCGGGTAGGGATATTATCTATCCAACCCTGCGTAATGCAGATTTTGGCACGTTGGTGGCCAATACCAATAGGATTGAAATTGGCGGTTCGGGTAATGTTTTGGTCAAATCAGATAGAAATATTGACCTCGGCACTTCCATCGGCTTGTCTAGCGTCGGTAACACCTTTAACCCTAATTTACCCAGCGCAGGTTCAAACGTTACCGTTTTAGTCGGTTTGAATGGCAGAGAACCCGACTTCCTAGGTCTACGAAGCTTAGACCCTAATGTATTGAGGTATGCGGAAAACTATTATGAATTCCAAATACTGGTGACTGACTTTATGCGTCAACGGACCGGAAACCCGTCCTTAGCGGTCAAGACTGCTTTGGCTGAGTTTTATACCCTGAACCCAAATGAATATGTATCGTTGCAACCCGCTTTGGATGTTATACGAAGCGAGAAATATTATGATTTACTGAAAAGAATGGAGAATGTCATAGTCAATTTTGTCAGGGACAGACAGGGTGAGGATTTGACCAGGGCGCAAGCCTTAGAAGTTTTTAAAGGGCTTGATTCAAACCAATACTTGTCCATCCAGCCGAGGCTCAATACGCTCGCCAACAGAATGCTTTTTAGCATTCAAAATACAACGGGTTCCTCGATTGCAGTGGACCAAGACAGCACTGCAAGATCAAGAGCCGTGTCCAGCCTTAATGAAAGACTGGCCAAATCGGTGGATTATGCTATTGGGGATGGAACCGGATTTGCCCCTTTAAAAGTCGGTAATGAATCAGGGTTTGCTGCTATCAATGCCTTGTATCCGGTTGACCGGGTTTATAACCTGGTCGGAAGAAATCCCGAGACTATAGGTCCAATCTTGGCCGAACCTGAAGCTTTTGATCAAGTTGGCCAAGATTTAACGACATTTGTAGAAAACTGGAAAACCGTTGACCCGAGCATCAATAATGAAAACGTGGTCGCAGAATTCATCAAACTCACTGCCACTGATTATTTGGCGATCAAAGATGAGATCGCACAATCACAGCAAGATATCAAGCCCACCTATTTCGCAGATAAACCCATTAACCCCACCTATTTAGGGCACGAATGGAACGGCGACTTAAATCTTTTCTTTAGTAAGTTGCAAACCTTAAGAGGAGGCAGCATCAATATGCTGGTTCCAGGTGGCGACATCAATGCCGGCTTAGCGGTAGTCGCTAATGACCTGCAAAAGTCCTCGGCGGATTTGGGTATTGTGGTGCAGGGTGAAGGTGGTATTAACGCCTTTTTAAACAATGACTTCATAGTCAACCAGTCCAGGGTTTTTGCGTTGTCGGGTGGTGACATTATGATTTGGTCATCTGTCGGTGACATAGACGCCGGCAGGGGGGCAAAATCGGCCATCGCGGCGCCACCTCCGATCATCAGTTTCGATCAAAGCGGTAATTTAGTCATTACCTTCCCGCCAATCACATCCGGAAGCGGTATCCGTACTGCGGCGCCTATAGGGGAAGACACCTTGCCCGGGGACGTCGCCTTGTTCGCGCCGGGCGGGATTGTTAACGCAGGCGAAGCGGGAATTGGTGGTAATAACGTCACTATTGCCGCTACCGCAGTATTAGGTGCAAACAATATTCAGGTGGGCGGCGTTGCCACGGGCGTGCCTGCCGCTTCGTCGGTCAGCTTGGCGGCGGGTTTAACAGGCGTGAGTAATTTGACCGCAGGCGTCGTGCAAGCCGCAGAGTCATTGACCGATATGACTAGAGATAAAGAGGAAGCCGCATCTGAAAGAGGCATGAAATTAGGCACCTTAAGCGTTGAATTAATGGGATTTGGTTATGCCGGTGCTAGCGCCGGCGATAAAGAAAAAAATTAACTCGGACATTACGCTTGGCATAGCGTTAACCGAATGGTAATGAAAAATAATTTAGGGTTATGTTGAGTAATATTACGGTAACCAATTTTTGAAATAATCCGCAAATATCTATATGAACTTGAGAAATAAAATGAAATGGTTTGGTTTTATATTGCTGCTATTGGGTTGTTTGCCCAGCTTATCTTATGCATGGTGGCATGATGACTGGGAATATAAGAAAAAAATTTCGCTGGATGCCGAAAAATTGACCCAAGAGGGAATCACCATTCCTAACGATGCGTTTGCTTTGGTGCGGCTTTCCACGGGTAATTTCCTGTCCTTTCCAGAATTGTCAGAACAAGGCAAAGACATCCGCTTCTTGGCCGAGGATGAACAAACGCCGCTTAAGTTTTTCATTGAAAAAATAGATTCAGTCAACGAGTTGGCCTATATCTGGGTGAAATTGCCAAAGGACATTTCATTATCGCCAGAACCCGCATTCTGGATGTATTTTGGCAATAAAGAAGCGGTCGATGGCCAAGATGCCGCCGGCACTTATGATGTCAGCCAGGTGCTTAGCTACCCATTCTCAGCCAAGGGCATAAAAGATATGACGGCCAATGGCAATAACCCCTCAGAATCAACAGCGGGCACCTCTGCGGCGGGATTGATTGGCGATGCGGCGGTTTTCCAGGGCGAACAAATAGTCCGTATCCCCGCATCCCCCTCGTTGTTGATGTCCCCCGTTAATGGCTGGACTGTCTCAACCTGGTTAAAAATTGACCAAGACCAAGCGGATACGGTTCTGGTGCAAAGAAGCGGCGGGACGGGCGGCAGTTTTACCTTGTCCATTAAAGGCCAAAATCCAGTTTTAGAGGTGACCGACCAGGCCAATGCAAAACAACAATTGGCCAGTAAGGCGGTATTGACCCCCGGTCTCTGGCATCAATTGGCGGTGACCGCTACGGCTGAAAATGTATTGGTTTATCTCGATGGCCTGTTGGTAGACACGTTTCCGATTAAGCTCAATGAATTAACCGGCGATATGACGCTAGGGGCCGACGCCACGGGCGCTAAAGGCTTTGTCGGCACCATCGACCAATTCACCGTTTATAGCGTGGCCCGTGACGCCAACGCCATTAAATTCGACGTGGCCATGCAGGGTGGTAGCCCGTTTTTGCTGGTTTATGGTGAGGATTTGACGCCGGATAGCGAAGAAGAGGGTGGGGAATCCTATATCTTGGCCACCCTAGACAACGTCACCATCGATGGCTGGGTGATCATCGGTATTTTAGCGGTGATGCTGGTCTTCAGCGTCATGATCATTATCGCGAAGACCTTGGTTATCAACGCTGTACATAGCCAAAACAAAAAATTTGAGCAAGCCTTTAGTGAACTGGGCGCAAAAAACTTAGCCAGCTTAAATGCGGAACCCACGGAAGAAGACGAAGAGTTTGAGGAGTCCCCGTTGCTGTTTTCATTGGCCAGCGAGCATGCACAATTTAGCGGTTCGTCGATTTACCGGGTTTATCATGTCGGCGTGGAGGAGATGAACAAGCGCCTAGGAAGCAACGGCAATGCGGCAAAGATATCGGCCATTTCTATGGCCGCCATTAAATCGGCGATGGACGCCGTCATGGTCAGGGAATTGCAGAAATTAAATTCGCAGATGATCCTGTTGACCATCGCCATCAGCGGCGGCCCTTTTTTTGGCCTACTAGGGACGGTTATGGGGGTAATGATCACCTTTGCCGCAATCGCTATCAGCGGCGAAGTAAACGTCAACACCATCGCGCCGGGCGTAGCGGCGGCATTGGCCACCACAGTAGCGGGTCTCATCGTGGCCATACCCGCAATGTTCGCCTACAACTATCTG
>DBNZ01000016.1 GCA_002299495.1 Methylococcaceae bacterium UBA659 | reverse complement strand
TAAGGCCAGAAAAAACAGCCCGGCACTGCCGATCGCGACAAAAAGCCCAACTAAGGTGTCTTGGGTGTGGGTGTGCTGCATGTCAATCATCTCCAAACATGAGTGCAGTGAGTATAAAATCGAGCCCTAAAATGCTAAACGCCGAATTGACCACGGTGCGGGTGGTCGCCCGGCTGACACCTTCGGCAGTCGGCACCGCGTCATATCCCTCAAATAGGGCGATCCAGGTGGCGACAAAACCAAACGCCAGGCTTTTGATAAAGCCATTGGCAATGTCATCCTGAAAATCAATCTTGGCCTGCATTTGCGCCCAATAAGCGCCCTCATCCACCCCTAACAGCCCGACACCCACCAATTCCCCGCCAATGATGCCGATAGCGCTAAACAAGGCCGCCAATAAAGGCATGGACAGGCAGCCGGCTAAAAAACGTGGCGATACAATGCGTTTGATCGGATCAACCGCCATCATTTCCATGCCAGAGAGTTGTTCGGTGGCTTTCATCAAGCCAATCTCGGCGGTCAACGCGGAACCGGCCCGGCCTGCAAACAACAAACCTGAAACCACCGGTCCCAATTCCCTCACCAAAGACGCGGCGACCATGACCCCTAAGGTTTCTTCGGCGCCAAAATCGGATAAGATGTAATAACCTTGTAAACCCAATACCATGCCAACAAACAAGCCGGAGATGCTGATGATTAAAAAGGACAAAACCCCCACTGAATAGAGCTGGTTAAGCAATAATCTGAAGCGTGGCAAAACAGAGCCGACACCGGCCATCGTTAGATACAGAAAGCGGGCTCCCCGGCCGAGTTTGGTAAAGTTGGTAAGGGTGCCGCCACCTAAATATTGTAAGAATCTAACCACGACACATAACCTTAATATCTTTTTCCGGTTGAGAGTAAATCATCGATGTAGTTTTTTGCCGGATAATGGAAATGCACGGGGCCGTCGGCGGCACCGGTCATAAATTGATGTATCCAGGCGGATGGTGATTGTTTGATGGCAATGGGCGTGCCGTGGTCGATAATTTTGCCATTGGCCAGCACATAAATGTAGTCGGCTATGGCCGACGTTTCGACCACGTCATGGGAGACGATGATACTGGTCAAACCCAATGTGCTGTTTAACGATTTGATCAAATGCAGCAAGACTCCCATTGAAATGGGGTCTTGCCCAGTAAAGGGTTCATCGTACATGATCATCATCGGGTCTAGGGCAATGGCCCGGGCCATTGCCACGCGCCTAGCCATGCCGCCGGAAAGTTCACTGGGCATCAGGCCTCTTGCGCCACGCAGCCCGACCGCCTCCAATTTCATCAGTACCAAGGTACGGATCATGGATTCTGGCAAATGTGTGTGTTCACGCAAAGGAAACGCTACGTTGTCGTAAACGCTCATATCCGTCAATAAGGCTCCGCTTTGGAACAGCATACCCATCCGTTTGCGTAAATCGTAAAGCTGGTCCCGGCTTGATAGCGAGATGTTTTGCCCGTCAACCACTATCTCCCCTTGATCAGGGCATAGCTGCCCGCCCATCAGTTTTAGCAGCGTGGTTTTGCCGGTGCCACTTGGTCCCATTATGGCCGTGATCTTACCTCGCTCAATATCCAACGAGACACCATCGAATATTTTATGGCTGCCTCGTGCAAATGATAAATCTCGTATCGACACCAATGGGTTTGGCCTAAATTGAGGGTCATCCATACATATCTGAAATAGAGGCGAGTAAATTAAACCAGACATTCTGTACGAGTAGCCGTTACAAAGTCAATTTTATCTATGCACAGGGAGGCTGCCCCCGCTACTCTTCTCACCGCAAGCGCTTCAAAAGCGCTTGTCAATTTTTCAGGCAAATAGTTATTAGCAACTATTTGAAGCGTGGCATAATACGCCACTTTTTTACGGCAATTTTATGATGCGGTTATCGGTTCCTCCTGGCCACTCTTCACTAGGAACTTGGTTATGTGTATTAGGGCCTTTGGCAATTTTTTTCACAAACTTAAGTTAGGTATTGGAATGTAACGGCGCTTTTTTATGAAAGAATGCCTATTCCGATTTTGGAGGTTGAAATGAGACTAAACGATCAGAAGCTCCGCGATTTAGCGCTGGCGGTTATTCAAGCGGAAGCGGAAGCGATTGCCGATTTGTCCCGGCAAATCGATGATCAATTCGTTAGCGCCTGCAAACTGCTGTTTAACTGCTCCGGTCGGGTGGTGGTGATTGGCATGGGCAAATCGGGGCACATCGGTGGTAAAATCGCCTCTACATTGGCCAGCACCGGGACGCCGGCTTTTTTTGTCCATCCTGGTGAAGCCAGTCATGGCGACCTAGGCATGATTACCAAGCAGGACGTGGTCATCGCCTTGTCGCATTCAGGCGAAACCCATGAAGTGGTCACTATTTTGCCGATTATCAAACGCTTGGGTGTGCCGCTGATCGCTATCACCGGCAATTGCGAATCGACTTTGGCTAAATCTGCCCATGTCGCTTTAGTGTGCAAAATCCAGCAGGAGGCCTGTCCCTTAGGTTTAGCACCCACTTCCAGCACCACGGCCGCGTTAGTGATGGGCGATGCGTTGGCGGTGTCGCTGTTGGAGGCGAGGGGGTTTACCCGCGATGATTTTGCCTTGTCGCATCCGGGGGGTAGCTTGGGAAAGCGCCTGTTGCTACGGGTATCCGACATCATGCATGTCGGGACAGCCATGCCTTCGGTGCCTGAGTCCGCCCTGATCAGCCATGCTTTGTTGGAAATGACGGAAAAAAAACTGGGTATGACCGCTATCGTCGAAGCCAATAACCGTGTCATCGGTATTTTTACCGATGGCGACTTACGCAGGATGTTGGCTAAGAATTTAGATATCCATAAAACCTGCATCATCGAGGTGATGACGCCCCATTGTACCGTTGTGCCCGCTGATATTTTGGCCGCAGAGGCCATGCAAATCATGGAGCAAAAAAAGATCAACGCGCTTATTGTGGTGGATGGACAACAATGTGCGATAGGTGCTTTGAATATGCATGACCTGATCCATGCGGGGATAGTCTGATGGCCAACGCCAATGCCAATGCCGGCAATAGGGAATGGATATGGGCCCGGGCGCAAAAACTTAAGCTATTGATCCTTGATGTCGATGGGGTGTTGACGGATGGCAAATTGTTTTTTGACCAACTAGGCAATGAATACAAGTCGTTCCATGCCCAAGATGGGCATGGCATCAAGTTGTTGCGACAAACCGGCGTGGAAGTAGCGGTCATCTCCGGCCGTAAATCAAATTCCGTGGCCTTAAGGATGCAGAGTTTAGGCATCGGCCATGTTTATCAAGGTCAAGAGGATAAATTGGCGGCTTTGGCCGAATTGCTGGCGGACTTGCAACTTGATCCGGAACAAGCCGCCCATGTCGGCGACGATGTCTTGGATTTGCCGGTCATGTGCCGGGTAGGGCTGGCTATCGCGGTAAGCGACGCTAATCCGGCCGTGCGCGAACACGCCCATTGGGTCACCGGGCGCTGTGGCGGACAAGGCGCGGTCAGGGAGGTTTGTGACTTGATTTTGCAGGCCCAAGGGTATTTTGACGAAATGTTGCATAGCTACTTAAAATGATCAGCAATACGCGGAAGTTCAGTTACTTACTACTCATTGTCTTAAGTATCGCCAGTGGGTGGTTGCTTAAACTCAATGGGATTGAAGACGACAAAATTCCGGCACTACGCCATAGCCCGGATTTTTTTAGCACCGATTATGTGAAGTGGGAGATGGATGATAGGGGGCTGCCTAAAAAAAAACTGGTCGTCGACAAAATGGAACACTATGCCGATGATGGCGTCACCCGATTCCAGAACCCAAAAGTTGATTTCAAAAACCATCCCTCGGTCTCTTGGGCTATCCGCTCCGAAGCGGGCGAATTATCCAATGACGGCAAAGATCTTAAGCTGACCGGAGCGGTGATTATCGAAAGAGGCCCATCCGAAAAGCAACGGATGCTTAAAATCATTACGCGCAATTTACAGGTAAAACCAGAAACAAACCAAGCTGAAACGCAAGAACGGGTTGAAATATTAAGCCCTCCTAGCGTTACCACAGGGGTGGGGATGAAAATGTTTTTTGCGGAGCCTGTTAAGTTGCGACTGCTGGCTAACGTAAAAGGGAAATATGAAAAATAGCGACTGTAAGCCGTTGTCTTTGGCGCTAACGCTTGTCTTGGTTTTGGCTAGCCCTTTGGTAAGCGGTCTAGCCAGTGACGCAGACCAGCCTATAACTATTGAAGCCAACACGGCCACCTATGACGAATCCGCATCGGTCAGCGTCTATACCGGGAATGTCATCTCCGTCCAAGGAAGCATCCGGGTATACTCCGATAAATTAGAGGTGCACCTAAAAGGCGGCGAGCCTGAGAAATTGGTTTTCACCGGCGCCCCCGCCCGGTTTCAGCAAACCCCTGATGGCGGCGGCGATGATGTTGTCGGCTCGGCGTTAACCGGTGAATACTACCCGCAAAAAAACTTGCTGATCCTTAGGGGCGGTGCCGTAGTCAGGCATGGCAATGCCACTTACTCCAGCGAATACATCGAATATGACATAAAAAATTCTTTGGTGCGGGCGGGGGATAAATCTTCCGATGCAAAGCGGGTGCATGTTATTCTGAAACCGAAAGCAGAATGATATCGACGTTTTCGGCGGGCCAATTGGTGAAAGCTTACCATAAGCGCAATGTGGTCAATGGCGTGTCGTTGCACGTTAGCACCGGGGAGGTAGTGGGGCTTTTAGGCCCGAACGGGGCGGGAAAAACCACCACTTTTTACATGATGGTCGGTTTGGTTCGGTCGGATGGCGGCCATATAACATTAGATTCCGAAGAACTGACCCACTATTCTATGCACCTGAGGGCGCAAAAAGGTATTGGATATTTGCCGCAAGAACCCTCTGTTTTCCGTAAGCTAACCGTCGCCGACAATATTCGTGCCGTTTTGGAAATCGGGACGAACCTTAACGCCAGCCAAACGGATTTTATCATCGACGGATTATTACAGGAATTCAATATCCTGCACTTGCGCGGACAGCAGGCCATAAGCCTATCGGGAGGGGAAAGGCGCCGTCTTGAAATAGCCAGGGCATTGGCAACCAGCCCAAAATTTATACTATTAGACGAGCCTTTTGCCGGGGTTGACCCTATATCGGTGGAAGACATAAAAAAAACCATTACCCATTTAAAAGAACGGGGGATCGGAATCTTGATCACCGAGCATAATGTCAGGGAAACGCTAGGAATATGCGATCGGGCGTACATACTGAGTAATGGCAAGGTGATCGCTGAAGGGAACCCCGTCGAAATTGTCGCCAACGAAGAAGTGCGTAAGGTTTATCTAGGTAAAAATTTTAGCCTTTAATCCCCCGTTGAGAATCCAAGCAAAATGAACGACATGAAACAGTCTTTACATCTTCGCCAGGGTTTGCAACTGTCAATGACCCCGCAACTGCAACAGGCCATCAAGTTGTTGCAGATGTCCACCTTGGATTTACAACAAGAAATCCAACAGGCCTTAGAATCCAACATGATGTTGGAACAAGTGGAAGATGAAGAAGCGACATATGTTGAAGGAATTCATGAGGGCAAACCCGAAATGTCTGAAACGGCCACCAGCGAGGGTTCTCAAACCGAGATACCCGATGAATTGCCCGTGGATTCATCATGGGATGATATTTATGAGGCCGTTCTGGAATCCGGTTTAAGTAACAATGAGTCGATTGAATTTGAAGTGCAACGTGGCGGCGGCTTGTCCTTAACCGAGCATTTGCTATGGCAATTGGAATTGACGCCTTTTTCACAACGTGACAGCGCGATCGCTATGACCATTGTCGATTCCATTAATGAGGATGGTTACCTAATCTCCACCCCGGAAGAAATATTTCAAGCGTTGAAAGGCCAATTGAATGACCTTTATCAAGACGAAGTCAACGCGGTTTTACATAGAATCCAACATTTCGACCCGCCTGGGGTAGCCGCTATCGACCTCGCCGATTGCCTGCGTTTGCAGTTGGAACAAATGTCTGTATCGGTACCGTTTAGAAAGGAGGCATTACAGATTGTCACTGAGCATCTGCAATTGTTGGCCTCACAAGAGCAAACCAAATTAATGCGCTTGTTAGGCCTGAATGAGCGAAAATTAAATGCCGCCGTCAGCCTTATCAGGTCGCTTGAGCCCAAGCCCGGGTCTAAAATCCAGCAGAAACACATCGAATATGTCATCCCCGATGTGTATGTTTGCAAACAAAATGGCCAATGGCAAGTCGAGTTAAACTCCGACATCGCGCCTAAGCTCCGCATTAATCCCTTTTATTCGGCGATGATTAAACGGTCAGATAACAGCAAAGATAACACCAGCATGAAGGAACACCTGCAAGAAGCGAAATGGTTTATCAAAAGCCTGCATAGCCGCAACGATACCTTGCTTCGAGTAGCCCGCTCAATTGTTGAAAAACAAACAGGATTTTTAGAACACGGCTCAATCGCCATGAAACCCATGGTGTTACGCGACATTGCCGAAGAATTGGAATTGCATGAGTCGACTATTTCCAGGGTGACCACCCAAAAATACATGCATACCCCTAACGGGATTGCTGAATTTAAATATTTTTTTTCCAGTCATGTTGCTACCGAAGGAGGAGGGGAATGCTCATCAACAGCTATCAGGGCAATCATTAAAGAACTCATACACAATGAAGACCCAACCAAGCCGCTAAGCGATAGTAAAATAGCGGATTTTTTAAAAGAAAAGGGTATCCATGTCGCGAGAAGGACTATCGCCAAATATCGTGAAGCGATGCTGATCGCATCGTCCAGTCAAAGAAAACGCATTCTTTAGCATTGATACCTTCGCTCATAAAACATAAAAAATTAAAGGAGTTTTACATGCATGTAATAGTAACAGGCCATCATCTTGAAATCACCGAAGCCCTAAGGAACCATGTTGACGCTAAATTCTCCAAGTTAGTGCGCCACTTCGACAATGTCACTGATGTGCACGTTATTTTGACCGTAGAGAAATTAGTTCAAAAAGCCGAGGCGACTGTGCAAATCAGCGGCGCCAAATTGTTTGCAGAAGACCATCAGGAAGATATGTACACTGCCATCGATAATTTGGTCGATAAACTGGACAGACAAATTTTAAAACACAAAGAAAAAACCAACAGCCATCGTTAGCCAATAACATGAGGGTGACTTAGGATATGGAAGTAATCGAATTTTGTAGCCATTCAATTTGCCCTCATGTGCTAACTCTATGAAGCTAATAATTGTTTCTGGCCTGTCAGGCTCTGGGAAAAGCATCGCATTAGATACTTTGGAGGATTGCGGTTTCTATTGCATAGACAATCTTCCGGTGACTTTATTGGATGATTTCATTAACCACGTCATGTTGGTTGAGCAAGCCACTTACAAAAAAACAGCCATAGGGATTGATGCCAGGAATCAAAGCGACAAACTCGCCAACTTCTCGGATTGCATGTCCCTCATTACCAGTAAGGGGATAACTTGTGAAGTGATTTTTATGCAGGCGGAGGAAGCGGTTCTTTTGAAGCGTTACAGTGAAACCAGACGCCGCCATCCTCTGACGGATTTCAACTTACCCCTTAGGGAGGCGTTAAAACTGGAGCGAGATATGCTGACTCCGATCGCCAGACACGCCAGTTTGACCATCGATACCAGCCGTACCCATTATCACCAGCTAAGGGAACTGATCAGGGAACAAGTCAGCGAACGGAATTTCAAACATATCTCGTTGCAATTCCTATCCTTTGGTTATAAACACGGCATTCCTCTGGATGCGGATTTTGTTTTTGACGCCCGCAGCTTACCTAACCCCTACTGGATTCCTGAGCTTAGGAAATATTCCGGAAAAAACCCTGCTGTCATCGCGTTTTTAAGTGCAGAACCGCTGGTCAAAATGCTTTTTCAAGACATCAGCGATTTCCTAGAACGGTGGATTCCGTATTTTGAACAAGAAGGCCGAAGTTATTTGACGATTGCCATAGGCTGTACTGGGGGTCAGCATCGATCCGTTTACATGGTTGAAAACTTGGTCAAACAATTCCGCCACCGTTATCTTAATGTCATCGTCAGGCATCGGGAAATTAATTGACTGGCAGTCATTCTCAAAAATGGACGG
>DBNZ01000015.1:781-4776 GCA_002299495.1 Methylococcaceae bacterium UBA659 | reverse complement strand
GAAACAATGGCTTCCGGCCTTGGTTTGCCATCGACTTTTCTGGCGTGTTGCACGGTATGAAAGTCGGTGATTTTTTGCATGGAGATAGGTGGTTTCGCCGTTGAATTTTCTCGTTGGACAATCTTGCGTCGGTTGGCCCTGACGGTCAGCTTAAAACTCTTGTCCAGGGCTTTTAATGCGGCTAAATCCTCGCGTTCTATCCCTAGGCACGCGCCCAATAGCCCGATAATTGCGCTTCGGGTGGGGAAAATCAGGCTGGGACGATAATCTTCATAGGTATGCCCGCCCCATGCCTGCATAGCCCCTTGCAGTTTAATAATGAGAAAGTCTTGCATGATTTAGGCCTTGCCGTCATTTTGTAGCCATTGTTCCAGTGCGACTAAGGTTTTCATGCGTTGATCTTGTAAGGTGCAGTCTTCAATGCTGAAAAAGCCCGTCGCATCTTGCAAGCCGTAACCGTCATAAATCCTATTTTTATAGTCGCAAAAGGCGTTGATTGACGGTTTACGAAAACCACCGCTTTTGCCTCTGATGACAGGTTCTTCAAAGGCGTTAGCTAGGGAAATAGGCATATCGCTCAATGAAACTAAGGCAAAGTCTGTTGGATTAAACGCGGCAAAGCTGTTTTGTTTGGCAGATGGGACGGTGGTTGCCAGCAAATGTAAAAAATGCTTGGCGATTTCCAATGCCCGCGCCCGGTCAACACCTAGATTTTTTTGCAACAGCGACAGGTTAAGGCTGGCGTAACGGTAAAAAACCCCGGCGCTGAATTCTTGGGTATCCAAGTGGCCTGAACCCGTTTCACCGGAATCTTGAATCAAATCATCAACCGCCGTAAACCAATCAATATCACCATCGACGGTATGCGTGGTGATAGCATGAGCGACCGCCATTGCGCCGTCCACGCTGGTCATGAGTCCGCTGGTTGCCATGCGTCCGAATAGGGCGATGTCCACGGCGGAAGCGAGGGCGTTCCTGACCGTTTCGGCTTTTTCCTTCAACTGTTTTTCAATTTTTTTGCCAATAGCTTCTTCCTTTAAATCTTCAAGGCCCTTTTTCTTCTTTTTCTGTTTATTGAATGTTTCTTCAATCTTTTTCAGTTCATCTGCCGATAAGCCTTCTTCTTTAACCGCTTTGACGACACGGCAAATTTCCCTAATTTCGTTGCTTACCCAAGGTGCGACAGCAATTTTTTTGCTGGATTTTTTGCCGTCTCCTTTTTCAGCCGACTCATCGCTTTCGTCGGCAGTGCTGTCTTCTTCAGCTTCGTTGGCAGTCTCCTTGGCTGTTTTCACAAAGCGGTCAATCGCTTCGGTAACAAAGGCAGGTTCAAATTCATCGCCAAATTCTTCGATAAATTTTTCGTTCAGCTTTTTTAAATCACGGGTGCGGATGGAGGGTTCGCCCAAGTTTTGCAGCCAATAATTAGGGCTATGTTCCGGCAAGCGCGGTCTACGCATTTCCCGTTTTAGGCTCTGGCTGGAAATCCGCACCCGCCGTGTACCGCCAAAAACAGCAGTTTTTTGCATACCCATGTCATCACGGTTTAAGCATGAAGAGTTATGGGAAATCAGGATATGGTAATTGACGAAGTTTTTATCAGACATGTTGGATTCCTTGGGTTTGTAATAAATCATGCAGAAATTCAGGGGATAAATCAGCACCGTTAGGCCAGACGATGGTATCGAGTTCGGCATCAATTTTGAGTTGGCTAAACAACCTGACATCTTTGAGGGGTTCAAACACGGTTCCCCATAACTCTTTGCTTAAATCGACAGCACCTTCGGCACCGTCGTTAAACTTGAGCCAGAGTTGGTAATCTTTAAGATGCTTGGCATCGGTAACATGTAAGATCATGGTGTTTACTCCAATGGCGCTATGGGTTTTAAAGGTTCACGCTGTTGGCAGCAGTGCCAGTTGTCCAATAATTCTTCCTGATGCAAGTCCAACCATTCCAGCACATGTTTTAACGCCCGCTTGGGAAACTTTCCTTCGATAATGCCGCCATCAATAGTGACGATGATTTCATAATCGCCGTATTTGGCGTGGAAGTGTGGCGGGCTGTGATCTGACCAATACATGGTAATGATGATGCCCAAAAAACGGCTGATGATGGGCATGGTCAGTCCTCTTTGGTGTCTTGGGTTTGTGGGTGTGCGGATAAATAGAAATCCTGCATTAAGCGGCGTTTGCTGCCCTCGCTTTTTTCTTTGGTTTTTCCCCACAAAAACAGCATTTCGCCGAAGGCACACCAGTCAATCGCTGCATAAGGTTTGATTTGCTGTAATAGTCTGCGAAGCTGGGTTAAATCATTGGGATATTCAGAACGTACCACTAAAAACAATCGCCGTTCACTAATCTTTATGTCTTTCAATAAAGCGCCGATTTTTTTACTGTGGTTTTTTTTACGGTCTACAAATGGCAAAAAATAAACAATCCGAGCGGCTTGCGAAACGCTATTGGCAAATACTGTACCTTGAATCAGCCGATAAAATGCCGGATTAGTCCTTAAATTATCAGCTTCAACTTCACGCCGAATTGATGCTTGCTCGCCGTTGCTTAACGAGTCGTATTTTTTAAGTAATTCCAAATAATCACTCTCTTGTGGCTTACTCATGCTTTACCCCAATTGCTTTAAGATTTCTGTTTAACATGGCTCGGCTTTCAATAATAGCCTGTAGCATTTTTGGTTCGTGTTCATATGGCTGCATAATCAGTTCAAAAATGTTACGCGCTAAACCAGCAAATTGTTTTTGATAGATCGAAAAATCTTCATCCCACGCCATTTTCCTTAAGACACTGTGCATAAGGCTTTCTGAATTTTCAAAATAGGCTTGCTTGGCTTTGCTTTTAACGGCTTTTTTAAAGCCAGATTCTTTAGCTTTACGTTTGTCTTTGTCTATAGCAATACGGGCAAACTCATTGATTGCCCATTCCAATTTTTTATAAGTATCCAGCCCCATAACAACCAGGCGGTCGATTTCTGCGCTTCTATTTTCCCAGTCAGTGGCAAGGCTATAAGTTTCATGCTTGCGTCCAGCCAAGCTTTCCGCACTGCCGCCTTTGACATAGCCGCCTATGGCTAACTTAATATTTTTTCCCCGCCAAGTGCTGTTATTTTGATATTGCTGCACCACCAAAGCACAGCTAGTGCCTTCTCGTTGGGTATCGACCAGCTTTACTGGTGATTGGCTATAAAAGAAACTCAACATTTGCCCCCATAACGGCAAATCATTGCGGGCAGAAAGGAACGGTTTTTCCTTGGCATTGCCCGTATGCAAGCGCAGCATGTCAATCGGGGTGTGTGGATGTTGCCAAAAACCCGGCACACTGCACAGGCCGGGGTTTTTGAAAAATCCGGTGGCTAAACCATTTTTAACCTCCAATTTTATTTTGGCGGGTTGCCAAAATAGGCCGCGTAGCAAGCCGATATGGATCGCTTTTTCCGGTTTGTTGGAGTGCGGCGCGACAACCCAAGTCGGCTGTTGAATGTCTGAACTTAATAATTCGGGGGCTGTTTCCAGCAAGAATGCTTTACTGAGTACGTTTGTCCAAATGGATTTTCTTAAATTGCCGCTTAAAACCAAGGTGGTTAGCGGCATAGAACCTTTTAAGCCGACCGAAAAAGCCGCACCGCCCAAGCTAAAACCATTGGTTGCTTGCTGAAACAAGGCAATCGCGGCATCACCTAAATGCGCGGACTGGATTTCATCAGGCGTATTGAAAAAGCCGTTAGATGATGCACTGGTGCTGGTTTTTTCCGGCAAGCCTATAAACAACTTTTGCAGTGATGCCCAGTTTTTATGGTCTTTTTCCGGCATGACGCTGGCGGTCTGCATGAACGGTGTTTCCATGCGCAACAAATCAAACCAGTTGATGAAGGGCTGGATGGCTTGCTCGTACTCTGTTTCAGACAAGGGTTCAAGCCAGCGTTTTTTTAAGGTCTTGGCATCTTCCGGCATTAACACCACCTGCACCAAACAAACCAGCAATTG
>DBNZ01000015.1:0-456 GCA_002299495.1 Methylococcaceae bacterium UBA659 | reverse complement strand
AGGCCGCCAAATCCATATCGTCACGCAAAGCTGCTATGCGCCAATCTTGTTCTTGCTTGTCACATAGCAGTTGTTTTAAGGAAATCCGCTGTGGTTCGTTGTTTAACGCGACGGGTATCCAGCTATCTGTCAGTAAATTCATTTTTTTCTCCAGCTTACCTAAGCGCGTAAACACGCCCTGTGTTTACGCGCAATACGTTAAAATCGAATAAGAACAACAAGAACAATGAGTAAGGCCAAGGCAACAAGTCCATTGGGCGTAATTTGGTTTGCAACACCTATCAGTTTTTCGACGTATACTTCAAACGGTCAAGTTTTCGGTTTTAGGATTAACCGTTCGGCCTGAGCTTGCCTGCGGGTGAACGGTTAATCCGCTCATGGTTCGACAAGCTCACCACGAACGGATTAACCGAAAACTTGACCGTTCAGAGTATATTTAATCATCCGGCTTCCTAA
>DBNZ01000225.1 GCA_002299495.1 Methylococcaceae bacterium UBA659 | reverse complement strand
TCGGTGCTTAGCGCGGTGGAAGGCCTGAAAATCATCGCACCCCACCACCAATTCTGGGTTATTCCCATCACCGTAGCCGTGTTACTGGCTTTATTTCTGGTGCAATCGAAAGGCACAGGAGGCGTCGGAAAATTATTTTCGCCCATCATGTGCGTTTGGTTCGCAACCCTGGCCATTTTAGGTGTGATCAACATCAGCGACGAACCGTCCGTGTTGATGGCATTAAACCCAAGCTACGCGGTGCAGTTGCTATGCGAATTAGGTTGGCGCAGCTTTCTGGTGCTAGGGGCGGTCGTCCTAGCGATCACGGGCGCAGAAGCCTTGTATGCCGACATGGGGCAATTTGGCTTGAAACCCATCCGTATCGCTTGGTTTGGCGCCGTATTCCCGGCTTTGTTGTGCAATTACTTCGGACAAGGCGCTTTATTGCTACAGCATCCAGAAGCCGTGCAAAACCCGTTTTACCTAATGGCGCCAACTTGGGCCGCTTACCCTCTAGTCATTTTGGCGACATCAGCGACCGTGATCGCCTCGCAGTCCGTTATTTCGGGGGCTTTTTCCATCACCCGGCAGGCCATACAATTGGGTTATTGCCCTCGTATGAAGCTCATCCATACCCCCGGCAAAGAAGCCGGGCAAGTCTACATACCTACCGTCAACTGGTTATTTATGGCCGCCGTGTTTATACTCGTGATCAGTTTCCAGTCCTCATCCGCTTTGGCCGGCGCTTACGGGATTGCAGTGACCGGCACCATGTTGATCACAACCTTTTTGGCTTTTTTAGTCATTCAGAAACTTTGGCAATGGCATCCCGCCGCCAGCTTTTTATTTTTAGCCATCTTTTTGGCCATAGACCTGCTTTTTTTCTCAGCCAACTGTTTGAAAATTATGTCCGGCGGCTGGTTGCCGCTGTTGGTGGGCGCATTGATTTTTCTGATGATGACCACTTGGGTCAAAGGTCGAGCCTTGCTAACCCACTACATGGTTGGACAAAAAGTGCTGTTTGAAGAACTGGAAGACCAGTTGAAAGACCACGACCTCGCTACCGTCAAAGGCTCGGCCATTTATTTGACCCGTACCTTACAAGGTGTGCCGCCGGTTTTGTTGCACAATTTAAATCACAACCATGTGCTGCATGAACAAATCGTGGTGTTGACCATTGTCACCACGGACGAGCCCTATGTTGAAGAGGCTAGGCGAGTAAAAATCCGCACCTTCGGGCAGAACCGCAATTTTTACCGGGTGAAGCTTTATTATGGCTTTGACCAATCGCAAGACGTGCGCCGCGCCTTGAGCCTATCTATCGAAGAAGGTTTAGGGATAGACCCCAAAAATGTGTCGTTTTTTGTTGGCAACCAAAACATCGCCTTCAAACACAACAGCCCCATGCCCAAATGGCGGCGCCCCCTGTTTTTATTTTTGGTGCACAATGCAGCTAGCGCCATTGAATACTTCAGCATCCCGGTGGATCAAGTGATGGAAATTGGCAGCCGGGTTGAGCTTTAAATCCAGACCGGCCTAACTTAAGCGGGTCAATTTTCCAAGCGCACGCTGTTTTTGGCCCTGACCATCTCCACAACCACCGGCAGCAACGACAACACCACTATGCCCAACACCACTTTGTCAAAGTTGGCTTTAACCCAAGGCAACTGGCCAAAATAATAACCGGCCAAGGTCAAGCTGATGACCCACAAAAACCCCCCGGCCACGTTGTAAGTGATGAAAATACGGTAAGGCATGGCTCCAATCCCTGCAACAAACGGCGCAAAAGTCCTAACGATCGGCACAAAACGCGCCAGCACGATGGTTTTAGCACCGTGCTTGGCAAAAAAAGCATGGGTTTTGTCTAGGTGTTTAGGGTTCACCACCGCCTTACCCTGCCACCGCCAAGCCAGCGCCTTAAGGCCAATGGTCTTGCCGCCATAGTAATTACAAGAATCACCGGACACGGCGGCAATAAACAACAATCCCAGCAACATATACAAATCTAATGCACCGGCGCCGGCAAACGTACCCGCAGCAAACAACAACGAATCACCCGGCAAAAACGGCATGACGACGAAGCCGGTTTCAATAAAAATGACCGCGAACAGCAACAGATAAATCCAGGTGCCATAGTCGGCAATCAATACAGCCAGGCTTGAATCCAAGTGCAAGATAAAATCTAACATAGTTCTCCTAAATAAATGGCCAAAAATAACGCCGGTGCGGAATCAAGCTGACTCTAAGCCAAACGCCGCATGCAATGTCCTTACCGCAAGCTCTAGGTATTTTTCATCCACCACCACCGAAATTTTTATTTCCGACGTGGAAATCATGCGGATATTGATATTTTCCGCCGCTAAGGCCTTAAACATGGTGCTGGCGATACCGGCGTGCGAGCGCATCCCGACCCCGACGATGGAAATCTTGACGATTTGGTCATCCCCGCTGACGGCACGGGCGCCTAGTTCCGCGCTGGTTTGCGCCAAAATCGCTTTGGCCCGGAGGTAATCGTTGCGGTGGACGGTAAAGGTAAAATCGGTGCTGGCATCGGCGGCGATGTTTTGCACGATCATATCCACCTCGATATTGGCGTCGGCGATAGGTCCCAAAATTTTATAGGCCACGCCCGGCAAATCCGGCACCCCGGTGATGGTCAATTTGGCCTCGTCGCGGTTGAACGCGATGCCTGAAATCAAAGCACTTTCCACTGCATCTTCCTCGTAAGTAATGAGTGTGCCACACCCGTCTGTGAATGATGATAAAACCCTAAGAGGCACGTTGTATTTGCCGGCAAACTCCACCGAACGGATTTGCAACACCTTAGACCCTAAGCTGGCCATTTCCAGCATTTCTTCAAAAGTGATGCGACCTAGGCGGCGGGCTTTCGGCTCTACCCTTGGATCGGTGGTGTAAACGCCATCGACATCGGTGAAAATCAGGCATTCATCGGCTTTCAACGCCGCCGCCAACGCCACCGCCGTGGTGTCGGAACCGCCGCGCCCCAACGTAGTGATGTTGCCTGCCTCATCCACACCCTGGAAACCTGCGACCACCACCACCTTGCCTTGCGCCAAATCGGCATGGATGCGGTCGTCGTCAATCTTGCGGATACGCGCCTTAGTGTGGCTGCTGTCGGTGAGGATTTTTACCTGCCCGCCGGTGTAAGAACAGGCGCCGCACCCCAATTCATGAAGAGCCATGCTTAACAAGGCCACGACGACTTGCTCGCCTGTCGACACCAGCACATCTATTTCCCGTTCCGTAGGCTGGACCTGAATTTGTTTGGCCAAACCGATCAGTCGGTTAGTTTCCCCGCTCATCGCCGACACCACGACGACGATCTGATCGCCCGCATCGTGGGCTTGCTTGACTTTTTCGGCCACCGCCTGGATCCGTTCCACCGAGCCTACCGAGGTGCCGCCGAATTTATAAACATACAATGCCATCTAGTTTTATCCTTAAACGTAGGGTACGCCGTGCGTACCATTTTTAAAAATTTCCGGGAATAACAATTAAATTAGTAGCTTGGGGTGGGGTAAGAACCCCAACATTTAAAAAACCCTAGTTTTGTTGGTATTCCATACGTCAGCCTCACCTACTTTGCTAACCATTCGGCGGAATAGGCTTTGTTATTTAGCCTTGCGAGTTAAGTCACTCACTTAACCCTAGTTGCTTTTTAATATGTTTTACCAGCATATCGTCAATTTCATTATGACGGGGAACAGGTTGCTTTTTGCCATTTTTTTGATTCATAAAGATATCGTGTCTGCCACCGTTTCGATGTAGTACACAATGGTGTTGTTGCAGCCATCGAATAAACTCGCTACGCTTCACATACGATTTCCTTTATTTGGTATTGTGGCGGCAAGTCGTCAAATACCATCATTTGATAAGCATCAATAATATTTTCTTCCAGTTCTTCAAGGGTTTCGCCTTGCGTCATAATTTCTGGGTATTCCATGAGTTTTCCCAGCCAAAACTTATCTGTTTTCCAGTAAATCAGATGGAATTTATTTGTCATATCCATTGCCGTATTTATTTTTTAACATTAAAAAATGTAAAGCGCGTTAAGTTTGTGTTAGGTTGCCCAAAAGCGGAAACCGCAACCTACGCGGCTAAAACATCTTGCCATTGCATAATACATCCTCCAAAAATATTAAATCGTCCGTAGGTTGGGGTGAGGCACGAACCCCAACATTAACGGGTTCTGGGATTGTTGGGGTTCCTCGTGTTTAGTCGCGTAGATAATACCAGTCCGTAGCTGGCCATTATTTCAAGCTCGAGCCTACCTAGCCAGCCGTTTTGTGCAACCTTTAAGCCAATTTTTCCTGCACCCAACCCACAACCCCCGCTAACGCCGCGGTCAACTTACCAGGATCATCCCCCCCCGCCATTGCCATATCCGGCCGGCCGCCGCCTTTGCCGCCGACTTGTTGGGCGACGAAGTTGACTAAATCCCCGGCCTTGACGCGGCTGGTCAAATCTTTGGACACGCCGGCGATCAGGCTGACTTTTTCGCCTTCGACCACCGACAACACCACCGCACACGAACCGAGTTTGTTTTTCAATTGATCGAGCATGTCGCGTAGAGCCTTAGCTTCTATGCCTTGCAGTTTTACGGCCAAGACTTTCGCACCGGCCACTTCGACGGCTTGTCCGGCCAGTTCGCCACCTTGGGAGCTGGCGAGTTTGGCGTTCAGGCGTTCGAGTTGCTTTTCCAGGTCGCGGCTTTTGGCCAGCAGTTGTGCGACTTTTTCCGCCGCTTTGTCCGGCGCACTTTTCAGCAATCCGGCGATGGTGTTCAGCACTTGTTCGCGTTCGGCCAACCACGCCAAACAACCGGCACCGGTGACGGCTTCGATGCGGCGCACACCCGCCGCCACGCCGGTTTCGCTGACGATTTTAAAGCAACCGATGTCGCCGGTGCGGTCTACGTGGGTGCCGCCGCACAGCTCGGTGGAGCAGCCGCCCATGGTCAACACCCGCACTTCGTCGCCGTATTTTTCGCCGAACAAGGCCATCGCCCCGGCTTTGACGGCGGCGTCCTTAGCCATGACTTCGGCGTTGACTTTATGGTTGGCGCGGATTTGGGCGTTGACCCGTTGTTCTAGCGCGGTGATTTGCTCCGGCGTGACCGGCTCGTAGTGCGAGAAGTCAAGACGCAGGCGTTCTGGACTCACCAACGAGCCTTTTTGCGCCACATGTTCGCCCAGAATTTGCCGCAGTGCGGCGTGTAACAGATGCGTGGCGGAATGGTTCCGTTCGGTGGCGCGGCGTGGTGCCTCGCTGACTTTGGCGCTGCACAACTGACCGACGCTGAACTCGCCGGTCGCCACCTTGCCTTTGTGCAGGAACAGGCTGCCGCCTTGTTTTTGCGTGTCGTTGACGGCAAACACGGCAGCGCCCGCTTTCAGTTCGCCGCAGTCGCCGACTTGGCCGCCGGATTCGGCGTAGAACGGGGTTTTGTCCAACACCACCACGCCGTCGTCGCCCGTCTCCAAACTGTTGACCGGCTGGCCTTGCTTAAACAAGGCGATGATTTGCACGGCATCGTCCAAGCGTTCGTAACCGGTAAATTCAGTTTCGCTATTCAGCTTGATGGCTTGGTCGTAATCGGCGCCAAAGTGGCTGGCGGAACGGGCGCGGTCGCGCTGGGCGGCCATTTCTTGATCGAAGCCGTCGTAATCGACACTCAGGCCGTGTTCGCGGGCAAAATCGGCGGTCAGGTCGACCGGGAAGCCGTAGGTGTCGTACAACTGGAACACGGTGTCGCCGGGAATAACCTCGCCGTCCAATTTGGCGACGCAGGCGTCGAGGATTTTCATGCCTTGCCCCAAAGTTTCGGCGAAACGCTCCTCTTCTTTTTTCAACACCCGCTCAACCTGCTCCTGCGTGGTCTTCAGTTCGGGATAAGCATCGCCCATCGCTTCGACTAAAGGCGCGACCAGTTGGTAAAAGAAAATATCGTGGATGCCTAAACGGTAGCCGTGCCGGATCGCGCGGCGGATGATGCGGCGCAACACATAGCCCCGGCCTTCGTTGGACGGCATCACGCCGTCGGCGACCAAAAAGGCGCAGGAGCGGATATGGTCGGCGATCACGCGCAACGAGCTGTTGTCCAAATTGTCAAGGTTTGCCCGTTGCGCGGCGGCTTTCAGCAGTTGTTGGAACAAGTCGATTTCGTAATTGCTGTGTACGCCCTG
>DBNZ01000048.1:1349-3069 GCA_002299495.1 Methylococcaceae bacterium UBA659 | reverse complement strand
TATTCAAGATACGGTCGATGCCGACAGGGTCGGTATTGTCAATAAAATGGATGACTAGGGGCGGAAACTCGGACGCCAATGCCGCATCGACGAATTGCGGCCCTAGCGCCGATCCGCCGATGCCTATCGACAGCACATCGGTAAACCTTGGGGCATTGGGTGGGCGGATTGCGCCGTTATGGATATTCCCCACAAAAGTTTCTATTTGCCGCAGGTTTTCCTCGATGTCATCTTTTAAATGTAACGGCGCCAACTCTGGATTCCGCAACCAGTAATGCCCGACCATCCGGTTTTCGTCGGGATTGGCAATCGCCCCTTGCTCCAATGCGGCCATGTCTCTGAAAGCTTTGGCGAATTTGGGTTCTAATGCGGACACCAGCGAGTCGTCGAATCGCATCCGGCTGACATCCAGATAAAAACCCAAATCCTGATTAAAATAAAGCCACTCTTGATAGCGCCGCCAGAGTTCTAAATTGCTCATAAATGATTTTCCCTTGCCAAACGGGGTTTTATATGCCAAAAAATTTGGTGGGATGCCTGCGGCCCTGCCCATGTAAAACCGAGAGCGTCCGCTTAATCGAAGCCGCGGTTTTTTTCAGCTCAATAGCCCATCAATAAAACGCGTGTTGGACGGAGGCAATCAGGTTCCGGAACGATTCCGTAAATGCTCCGGCATGTAACTTCGGTCGCCGAGTGTTTCCAGCATAGGGCCATAGACGCCAAACTTAACGATGCTGACAGAAGCCGCCAGGGCATTGATGCGGTCGCGATAACGACCGACATCGATCCCTAACAGGCTACAGAGAATTATCCTTATAGTGGCTTTATGGGAGACCACCAGCACATTGCCCTCTTGGTGGCGGGATTCGATCTCGGTAATGACGGGAAGCGCGCGGGCTGCTATCTGAACGGCCGTCTCGCCTCCGGTCGGGGCGTTCCAGGCCGGATCGGTCTGCCAGCGGGTATAATCCTGCGCGTAATGCTGGCGGACGAAATCTTGCTCACGGTCTTCCCACGCACCGTAAGCGATCTCCCTGAGTCCATCCCTTATTTGCATGGGCAAACCTACGGCATCGCACAATGGCTTAGCCGTCGCGACGGCCCTGTTCATGGGGCTGGCATAAACGGCAGTCCACGGCACCGAACGGTAGGCTGCGGCGAAAGCCTGCGCCATTTGATGGCCTGCGTCGGTCAACCCCGCGTCAAGGGCGCCACAGTAAGCGCCCCGTTGGCTGTACTCGGTTTCGCCGTGGCGCAATAGATAGATTTTCAAAGCCATCGGCAAACCTCATCAAGGGTCAGATATGTTTACGGTAACCGCCTTCACCTGCCAAATGTCGTCGCAATATTCCCGGATGGCGCGGTCTGATGAGAATTTTCCGGCCCTGGCCGTATTCAGGATCGACATCCGCGTCCATTTTTCCTGATCTTTCCAGGTCTCGGCCACTTTATCCTGACAAGCCACATAACTGGCGTAATCGGCTATCACCAGGAAAGGGTCATGATGGCATAGATTGTCCACCAAAGACCTAAACACTTCGGTGTCGCCACGGGAAAAGTGCCCGCTGGCGATAAGATGGATCACCTCGGCCAGCTCAGGGTTCGCGTCAATATAAGCGGCAGGATGATAACCTTCGGACTTGACCCGATGCACTTCATTTTCGGCTAGGCCAAACAGGAAAAAATTCTCCGCCCCGACTTCTTCACGGATCTCGACATT
>DBNZ01000048.1:0-953 GCA_002299495.1 Methylococcaceae bacterium UBA659 | reverse complement strand
CCGGCGGTGGAAATTTGCTCGGACAAATCGGCCGCCGGGTAAATTAAATGGGCATTTTGCACATTGAAGTTGGGGACAAAAGCAACCTTTAGGTATTTGTTCACATCCGGGTCGTTATTTACCACATCAGCCACGGCATTGATCAGTTTGATGATGCGTTTGGCCATAACATAGCCAGGCGCCGCCTTGCCCCCGAAAATAAAGGCTTGGGGGGCTATTTTCAGCTTGGGATTGCGTTTTAGCCGGCAATACGACGTGATGATGTGCAGCACGTTCAGATGTTGGCGTTTGTATTCATGAATCCGCTTAACCTGAATATCAAACAACCACTTCGGATCCAGTTCAACGCCGGCATGCCCCTTGATGTACTCGGCCAGCCTGACTTTGTTTGCTTGCTTGATGGCGCGCCAGTCTTTTCTAAAAACAGCGTCTTCGGCGCAGGACTCCAGCTTTCTCAATTCATTGGCTTGTGTAACCCAGTCAGCGCCAATGGTGTTTGTGATTAAACCGCTCAATTTAGGGTTGGCTAAGAGCATAAACCGGCGCGGCGTCACGCCGTTGGTTTTGTTGCTGAACCGCCCCGGCCAGAGTTCGTGGAAATCTTTCAGTACGCTGGTTCTCAGCAGCTCACTGTGCAGGGCGGAGACACCGTTGACCGCATGGCTGCCGACACAGGCTAAATGTGCCATCCGGACACGTTTACCGCCGGTTTCGTCAATCAACGACATGCGTGCTATGCGCTGGTCATCGCCTGGAAAATGCCTACGCACTTCATCCAGAAACCGGGAATTGATTTCGTAAATGATTTCAAGGTGTCTGGGCAACAATTCTTTAAATAAACCCAGCGACCAAGTTTCCAGCGCTTCTGGTAGCAGGGTGTGGTTGGTGTAGCCAAAGGTGCGGAAGGTAATGTCCCACGCGACATGCCAATCCAGGAAATGCACATCGATCAA
>DBNZ01000202.1:9038-9484 GCA_002299495.1 Methylococcaceae bacterium UBA659 | reverse complement strand
GGCCGCCAGCCTAAACCTGCGTGCAGGTGCGAAATTTATTGGCACCAACGGCGACACCACCTTGCCGACAGAGCGCGGCGTCACGCTGGGAAATGGGGCGATCTTGGCCGCCTTGCAGGTGGCCACGGGCATTGAGCCGACGATTGTAGGCAAGCCCGAACCGATCATGTACCAGCAGGCAATGGCATTGTTAGGGACAGCGGCGGACAACACCATAGCCATAGGCGACCGTTTGGAAACCGACATCTTGGGCGCGGTGCGGGCCGGTATCCGCAGCATCATGGTATTGACCGGCATTTCCAGCGCGGCCGATTTACCCGCATCAGATTACCAACCGACTTGGGTATTGCCTGACATCCGCGCCATTACCCAAGCGCTCAAAGCCAACCATTCTTAAAACTAACGGGAGTGACCATGAAAAAATTCCTTAACGGCGTCGAAAGCTT
>DBNZ01000202.1:652-8618 GCA_002299495.1 Methylococcaceae bacterium UBA659 | reverse complement strand
TCTCGTGCGGGTAAAGTGGCCTTGATTTCCGGGGGCGGCTCCGGCCACGAACCCCTGCATATCGGGTTTGTCGGAACCGGGATGCTCGATGCCGCTTGTCCAGGACAAGTGTTCACTTCACCGACGCCAGACCAAATGTTGGCTGCGGCCCAAGCGGTCAATACCGGCGGCGGTGTGCTGTTTGTGGTTAAAAATTACGCGGGCGATGTGATGAATTTTGAGATCGCCGCAGAAATGTTGGATTGCCCTAACGCCAGTGTATTGGTCAACGATGACGTCTCTTTGCCCAAAGATCATGTTGCCGGGCGGCGCGGGGTGGCGGGTACGTTGGTGGTCGAGAAAATCGTGGGGGCGGCGGCGGAACGGGGGGCGGATTTGGCAACCTGCAAGGCCTTAGGCGACAAGGTCAACCGCGCTACGGCGTCGATGGGTGTGGCCTTGAGCAGTTGTACGGCGCCCGCTTTAGGCAAGCCCACGTTTGAGTTGGCGGACCATGAGATGGAGATGGGAGTGGGCATACACGGCGAACGTGGCCAGCAAACCTTACCGTTGGCCAGCGCCAGCGAGATAGTCAAGCAATTAGCGGCCGCCATAGACGAAGAACTGAAACCGCAAAAACACCAGCCTGTTTTACTTCATGTCAACGGGTTTGGGGCGACCCCGGCGATGGAGTTGTATTTGGTCTATCAGCTTGCCTTACAACATTGGCAACAGCGCGGGGTTAAAATTACCCGTTCTTTGGTCGGCAATTACACCACTTCCCTAGATATGGCCGGTTGCTCCATTACGCTAACCTTATTGGACGAGGAAATGCTAACGCTTTGGGATGCGCCCGTCCATACCGCCGCGTTGCGCTGGGGTTGTTGATTTAAGCGTTAGAGTGGCTTGCCAACACATCGGCCACGGCGCAAACCATCAATTGCGTCGTTCTTGCCCCGGCGTCGATATGGCCTAGGCTGCGTTCTGCCAAAAATGCCGCCCGGCCTTTGGTGGCGAGCATGTCGCGGGTGGCTTCCATGCCGGCGATAGCGGTTTCTGAGACTTTTGTCAGTAACTCGGGTATGGGTATTTTGTCCACCTGGGCTGTTTGCAGACACTCGGCGACCGGGCCTAGCACATCTAACAGGGTTTTCTCGCCGACATCCGATTTGCCGCGTTGTTTGACCGCGCTAACGGCGCGAGTGAAGATTTCGGCAAAACCGGTTTGATCCAGCGTCTTCCCTTTGGCCGACTGGGCCATCGCCACGAACAAAGTGCCGAACAGCGAACCGGACGCCCCGCCTATCGACGACATCAAAGTCATGCCGATTTTCTGCCAAGCTTCCGGCCAGGTTAACGTCGCTAAGGTTTCGCGTTCTGCCATCAGTGCGGTTAGCCCGCGTTGCAGGTTGACGACATGGTCGCCGTCGCCGATGGCCTGGTCCAATTCGGTCACTTGCTCGGCGTTGGCGGCTATGGTGTCGTTGGCGGCGGTGATTAGGGCTGGGAGTAGGTTCGGTGCGTAGTTCATGGCAGGCTCCTGATAGGCGGTTTTATCGCAATACCGTACTTGGTTACGGAAGCCATTATAATAGCCTTATTTTACCTTGCAGTTTTAATGTCCACTCCCGAATTACTCAAGCAACTCACCCTCCAACTCCCTTTATGCCTGAATGTCGATAGGCACGGCTTTAAACGGCAACTTGACCGCTGCCGCCACGATGTCAAAACAGGCAAAGACCTAGCCGTACAACTTTCGGCTCTCGCCGGGCGGGTGGCGCGTTCGGTGGCGGCGCGAAATCAGCGCCTGTCCAGCATACCGCCGTTGTGGTTTCCGGACTTGCCGGTCAGTTACAAAAAAGACGACATCGCCGAGCTGATTAAACACCACCAAGTCGTGGTCATGTGCGGCGAGACCGGCTCCGGCAAGACCACGCAATTGCCGAAGATTTGTTTAGGCGTAGGGCGCGGCGCGGCCGGTTTTATCGGCCACACCCAACCGCGCCGGATTGCGGCGCGCACCGTTGCCGACCGCATCGCCGAGGAGCTAGGGCAGAAAGTCGGCGGTTTGGTCGGCTACAAGGTGCGTTTCAACGACCAGACCCATCCGGGTTCGCTGGTGAAATTGATGACCGACGGCATTTTGCTGGCGGAATCACAGAATGATCGTTATTTGAACCAATACGACACGATCATCATCGACGAGGCCCACGAGCGCAGCCTGAACATCGACTTTTTGCTCGGCTACATGAAATGGCTGCTGCCGAAACGGCCTGACTTAAAACTCATCATCACCTCGGCGACTATCGACACCCAGCGCTTTTCTGAACACTTTGGCAATGCGCCGATTATTGAAGTCTCAGGCCGCACTTATCCGGTGGAAACCCGTTATCGGCCTATCGAACAGAACAAAGATGACGAGGAGGAAGGGGACGAGAGCCGGGATGATTTGCAACGGGCGATACTCGATGCCGTCGATGAGTTACACCAGGATTTGCGCGGCGACATCCTGATTTTTTTAAGCGGCGAACACGAAATCCGCGAGACCACCGCATCGTTACGCAAACATCATCCCAGCCAATACGAAATCTTGCCGTTGTACGCCAAGCTCAGCGTCAGCGAGCAGGAGCGCGTTTTTAATCCCAAGGGCGGCGCGGGTTCCCTACCCGCGTCCGCACTGCCACCATCCTTGGCGGTCGGTGGCAAGCCGCGCATCGTGTTAGCCACCAACGTGGCGGAAACTTCGCTGACGGTGCCGGGCATACGCGGCGTTATCGACACCGGCCACGCCCGCATCAGCCGCTACAGCCACAAGAGCAAAATCCAGCGTTTGCCGATTGAGCGGGTGTCGCAATCCAGCGCCAACCAGCGGGCAGGGCGGTGTGGCCGCGTCGCCGAGGGCATTTGCATACGGCTGTACTCGCGTGAAGACTACGAGGCGCGGCCTGCGTTTACCGAGCCGGAAATTTTGCGCACCAACCTATCGGCGGTGATTTTGCAGATGGCGGCGTTGAATTTGGGCGACATCGCCGAATTCCCGTTCATCGAGCCGCCGGATGAGAAAATGATCCGCGACGGCAAGACCTTATTGCAGGAAATCAACGCGCTGGACAAGCAAGGCCAATTGACCGACATCGGCAAGCAGTTGGCGAAATTCCCCACCGACCCGAAGCTGGCGCGGATGCTGATTGCCGCGCACCAAGAAGGGTGTTTGTACGAGGTCGCGATCATCGTCGCCGTGCTGAGCATCCAAGACCCGCGCGAGAAACCCGCCGACAAGATGGCCCAAGCCGAAGCCAAACATGCCTTGTTCCGCCATCCCGAGTCGGATTTCCTGTCGCTGCTGAACTTGTGGAAAGCCTTCGAGGAACAGAAAAAGCACTTGTCTAACAGCAAATTGCGCCAGTATTGCAAAGAGCATTTTTTGTCTTATTTGCGGATGCGCGAATGGCACGACAACCACGCCCAAATCATGCAGATCATCAAGGGCGATTTGGGGATGACGGTCAACCAACCGCCAGCAAGGCCGTCCTTGGCAAAAGCGGTAAAGGCTGAAAAAAATAAGCAAATTTCAAAGATAAGCCATCTGAACGCCTTGCCGCCAGAACAACGGGCGCAAGCGGTCGTGGAACAATCCACCCCTGATTATCCTTACGAAAACATCCACCGCGCCTTGCTGGCCGGGCTGTTGTCCAACATCGGTTTCCGCCATGAGCAATACGAATACCTGGGCGCACGCGGCCTGAAGTTTTTTATTTTCCCCGGCTCCGGCCTGCACAAAGTCAGGCCGAAATGGATCATGGCCGCCGAGCAGGTCGAGACCAGCAAGGTCTACGCCCGCACCGTCGCCAGGATCGAGCCGGAATGGATAGAGGCCTGCGCCGGGCACCTGGTCAAGCGCACTTACCACGACCCGCATTGGGAGAAAAAGGCCGGACGTTGCGGCGTGTATGAACGAACCATGCTGTATGGGTTGACCTTGCAAACCGGCCGCAAGGTGCCGTATGAAAACGTCGATCCGCAAGCCGCGAGGATGCTGTTTATCCAATCGGCGCTGGTGGCGCACGAATACCACAGCAATGCACCATTCTTTCTCGCCAACCAAAAATTGTTGGAGGAAGTCGGCACCATTCAGCACAAAGGGCGGCGCATCGATTTAGTGGAGGACGAGTTGTGGTTGTACCAGTTTTACGACAGCCGCCTGCCGCCTGAAGTCGTCAACGGCATCACCTTAGACCAGTGGCGCAAGACCGCCGAGAAGGTTAATCCCAAGGTTTTGTTTTTGACCAAGGCAGACCTGACCCGTGAGCAGGATGTGCAGGTCAGCGACTGGGATTATCCCGACAGCAAAAAAGTCGGCAACCTCGCCATCGCCCTGCAATACCGGTTCGAGCCGGGGCATGACGAAGACGGCGTGACCGCGATCATTCCCATCCACCAGCTTAACCAGCTCACCATGACGCCGTTTGAATGGCTGGTGCCGGGCATGTTAGAAGAAAAATGCGTCGCGCTAGTCAAAGCATTGCCAAAACAACTTCGGAAACATTTCGTGCCGGTGCCGCAGACGGTCAAGCAATGTCTTGAAATTGAGCCAGATTTTAAGGGTTCGCTGTACGAATGGCTGGGCAACCGCTTGCGAAAGCTGACCGGCGAAGCGATCCCGTTGACGGCTTGGACTTCAGACGGTCTGCCGGAGCATTTGAAAATGAATTTCCGTGTTATCGGCGAAGACGGCAAGTTACTGGATTACGGCCGCGATTTGAGAAAACTCCAGCTCGACCATGCCGTCAAAGCCGGTGATAGCTTTGATGAAATCGCCGCCGATGAGATGAATTACACCGGCTGCATCGGTTGGGCGTTTGACGACCTGCCGGAACATTACCCATTTATCCAAAAAGGGCAAAGTTTCAGCGGCTTTCCAGCCATTGTCGACGAGGGGGACAGCGTTGGCGTAAAAATGTTCGATACCCAAACCAAGGCCGAGCAACAACATAGGGCGGGTTTGCTAAGGCTTATCCGCTTGCAACTGCGTAAGGATTGCAGTTATTTGTTGAAAAATATGCCGCAATCGACGGTTTCTGGGTTGGCGTACCAAAACCTGCCAAAACACCTCTTGCTCCCCGCTATCGCCAGCCTGAACTACAAGGAAGACATGTTGGAAATGATCCTGCATGGCGTGTTTTTGGAAGGCCGCGCCGTTATCCGCAGCCAAGAGGCATTTGCCGCGACGTTGACAGAAAACAAGAGTAATTTGCTCACCTTCGCCCATTCCGCTTGCCAAACCGTGCTGGGCATTCTCGACCAATACGGCACGCTGTTAAGCCAAATGAAAAAATTCAACGCCAACGACCCGTTAGTTCAAGAACTCAACCAGCAATTGGCTTTGTTGGTCTATGCAGGCTTCGTCAAGACCACGCCCTACAGCCATCTGCGGAATTTGCCGCGTTATTTGCAGGCCATGCAATACCGTTTGGACAAACGCGATAACAACCCACAAAAAACCCAAGAAATCAACCGCTACGCCACCCGTTTTTGGCGGGACGTGGCAGCGAAAAAAGGCCAGGTGTTGCCCGAGTTGGAGCCATTCCGCTGGGCTATCGAGGAGCTTAGGGTTTCGTTGTTTGCGCAACAATTGAAAACGGCCTATCCGGTGTCGGCGAAACGTTTGGATAAGCTTTGGGATGAACGGGGGAGCTGAACAAAGACGCCCCCGGATTATCCGGAGGCGGTTTGGCTTGTTCTATCAAGCGGTTAGTTTTGCTTGATAATCTGCCATCAAATTAAAATTCAAATACCGGTAAGTGTCATCGGCAGTGGCGTTGATTTGCGCGGCGTAGGCCATGTATTCCTCAACCGTGGGGATTTTTCCCAGGATGGAGCAGACCGCCGCCAATTCCGCCGAGGCCAGGAACACGTTGGCGTTGTTGCCCATGCACAGCGAGCAGCCGGGCATTTCGGTGCGGGCGCCGACTTTGCCGAAGGTGCCGTAATAGCCCTGCTCAAGCAATTGGTTTTGGTCCATTCGGTGTTTTGGACATTTTCTGCTCCATTTCTTTGCCCTTACGGACGGTCAAAAGTAGCAGGGTTTTTCACTTAATCCACTGTTCAATTTTTCGGGGTCAGCTCTCTTCATGACTGCCGACATTGACCAAGACAATCTGTTTTTCGGAAATGATCATTTCCAGCGTAATCCGATAGCTGAGATTGATCGACACTGAATGCAACGCGGCCAGTTTGCCTTTTAGGGGATGTAGGCGCAGCGATGGATGATGCGGATTTTGCGCCAATAGCAGCAAGGTTTTTTTGTACTGTTCTTTTAGTTCCGGGTGTTGTTTGGCAAAGCGGCTGGCGCGTTTTTTGTAGCTATCGGTGAAGATCAGGTTGTAATTCATTCCGCGAATAATTCATCGACATGTTGATCGATGTCGTCCTGAGTGAATCGGCCTGCCGACAGGTCTTGCCGTGTTTCATACAGCGCGGCTTCCAGTTCCATTTCCCGCAGATAGTGATAGTGCTCGATCTTCATCACCACGAAAGACTCTTTGCCGCGAACGGTAATGATGGCTTCTGGCTGATCGGCAAGGTTTTCTTCCAAACAGGCAATGCCTTTGGTTTTTAAATCGTTAGCAGTAATCATGGCTAAAACCTCAGAAGCGTACGGTTAACTATATGATTTAGAGCGTGGTACATCAAACTATTGATTGAGCTGTGGCCGTGTCAATCAAAATCAAACAAGCTGTATGTGCCTTGCCAATTGTCTTGTTCGGTTGATTTAACTTTGGCTAGCGTCTGACGCGGCGAGAAAAGTTGATTTTGCGCGACATCACCCAACGCATGACGCAGGGCCAGACGCCAGCCTTTGTCGCCGCCCGTAGTAATGGCGGTCATGCCAAAAACTAAAGTGCAAAGCATCGGGCGTTTTTAGGTTCTGCTCAGCCCGTACGGTAAACTGTTATATTTACAACAGATTAATACTATTGCCGCCTCGATTCTCTCACCGCTTCAACAATATCTTGCGTTGAAATGCCAAACCAATCTGTTCTGCCGTCAATTGTTGGCGTTTTAGCATAGCGGATAAGGCGTTGCCGATTTCGTAAGGCAATATTTCTGGCCCGATGATTTGACAATCTGCTGTCAATTCAATGATTCGCGGCCTTTCCGGTTCGTTTAAAACGACAGCCAGAAATATATTGGTATCAGCGACTCATTTCATAAGGGCTTATATTTACAATGTTGATGCGCCTTCTTTCGTCAGCGCATCGTTAAATCATACAAATTAAGCCACAGCCTCTTGATACTTAGCCATCAAATTAAAATTCAAATACCGATAAGTGTCATCGGCAGTGGCATTAATTTGCGCGGCGTAGGCCATGTATTCGTCAACCGTGGGGATTTTGCCCAGGATGGAGCAGACCGCCGCCAATTCCGCCGAGGCCAGGAACACGTTGGCGTTGTTGCCTAAGCGGTTGGGGAAGTTGCGGGTCGAGGTCGAAACCACGGTCGCGCCATCGGCGACGCGGGCCTGGTTGCCCATGCACAGCGAGCAGCCGGGCATTTCGGTGCGGGCGCCGACTTTGCCGAAGGTGCCGTAATAGCCCTCCTCAAGCAATTGGTTTTGGTCCATTTTGGTGGGTGGCGCAACCCACAAGCGTGTCGGCAGATCGGTTTTGTGTTGTTCCAGCAATTTGCCAGCAGCGCGGAAATGGCCGATGTTGGTCATACACGAACCCAAGAACACCTCGTCGATTTTGGTGCCGGCGACTTCGGACAAGGGTTTGATGTCGTCGGGATCGTTCGGGCAGGCCAGCAGCGGTTCTTTGATCTCGTCCATGTTGATTTCGATGATCTCGAAATATTCGGCATCTTTATCCGCCTCCAACAACACGGGGTTATCCAGCCAGTCTTGCATGGCTTTGATGCGGCGTTCTATCGTGCGGACATCGCCGTAGCCTTGCGCGATCATCCATTTCAACAAGGTGACGTTGGA
>DBNZ01000202.1:0-254 GCA_002299495.1 Methylococcaceae bacterium UBA659 | reverse complement strand
TCGGACAATTCAAACGCTTGTTCCACTTTCAAATCCGGCAAGCCTTCGATTTCCAGGATGCGGCCTGAGAACACGTTCTTCTTGCCTTGTTTGGCGACGGTCAGCAAGCCTTTTTGGATGGCGGCATAGGGAATGGCGTTGACCAAATCGCGCAAGGTGATGCCCGGTTGCATGGTGCCGGTGAAGCGCACCAGCACCGATTCCGGCATGTCCAGAGGCATCACGCCGGTGGCGGCGGCGAAGGCGACCAGGCC
>DBNZ01000108.1:14708-18796 GCA_002299495.1 Methylococcaceae bacterium UBA659 | reverse complement strand
ACTAGCTGATTGTTGGAACTGCTTTTGGTGGAGCCAAGCGGGATCGAACCGCTGACCTCTTGCATGCCATGCAAGCGCTCTCCCAGCTGAGCTATGGCCCCGATAAAGAACCGGCATTATACAGACGTGGCAGGCATTGTCCAGAATTAATTCATGCTCTTGATAAAACCGATTGCCCTTTCGATACGCGCTAAGGTCTTTTCTGGGCCCAATAACGACAAGGTGACGTCGATGCCGGGCGAGACTGAAGTACCGCAAACGGCGACCCTTAACGGCTGGGCGACTTTGCCCATGTTCAATTTCAAGGTTTCGGCCAAGTCGACGACGATCTGATGCACGGTGTCGCCTTGCCAGTCCGCTACGGCCTGAAAGTGACTGTACAGTCGTGCCAAAATATCCGCCGCTTCGGGATTGAAATGCTTTTTCACCGCTTTTTCGTCGTATTGCTCGAAGTCTTGGTAAAAATAGCGACAAGCGGCGGCCATTTCTACCAGCGTTTTGCTGCGTTCGCGGAACGCGATGACGGCATCGGCCAATGCCGGGCCGGTGGCGGGGTCTATGCCTAATTGCCCCATATGCCAGCTTAAATGCCGGGCGACATGGTGCGGGTCACAGGTCATGATGTATTGGTGGTTCAGCCAGAGCAGCTTGCCGTTGTTGAATGACGCAGCCGAGGCGTTGACCTTTTCCAGGTCGAAATACTCGACCATTTCGTCAATCGAGATAATTTCTTGGTCGCCGTGCGACCAGCCCAAGCGCACCAGATAGTTCAGCAGGGCTTCCGGCAAATAACCGTCGTCGCGGAACTGCATGACGCTGACGGCGCCGTGCCGTTTCGACAGCCTGGCCCCGTCCGCGCCCAAGATCATCGGCAAATGTGCGTAGTGCGGAATCGGTGCGCCTAAGGCCTCTAGGATGTTCATCTGCCTCGGCGTGTTGTTGATATGGTCGTCGCCGCGGATGACGTGGGTGACGCCCATATCCATGTCGTCGACCACGACGGTTAGGTTGTAAGTCGGCGTACCGTCGGCACGGGCGATGATGAGGTCGTCCAATTCCTTGTTGGCAATGGTGATGTCGCCTTTGACCAAATCGGGGATCACGACCACGCCCTCGGTCGGGTTTTTAAAGCGCACCACGGTTTCGCTACCTTCCTGGACTTCCTGGCCTTCCTGGCGCGGTTCCGGATGGCGGCACTTACCGTTGTAACGGGGCTTCTCCTTGTTGATCATTTGCTCGTTACGCAACTGCTCTAGTTCTTCCTTGCTGCAATAACAGTAATAGGCATCACCTTGGTTCAGCAGTTGCTGGATGATCTCCCGGTAACGCTCAAAACGGTGGGTTTGGTAAAACGGCCCCTGGTCGTAATCCAAACCCAACCAGACCATGCCTTCTAGGATGGCGTTGACCGACTCCTGCGTGGAGCGTTCTAGGTCGGTGTCTTCAATCCGCAAGATGAAATTGCCGCCATGCTTGCGGGCGTAGAGCCAAGAAAACAACGCGGTGCGGGCGCCGCCGACATGCAGGTAACCGGTGGGGCTAGGGGCGAAACGGGTGGTGACGGTCATGGTCGGTTTTGCTCCATTAGGGTTTGTCTGGCATATTCAGTCAGGATTTGTTTGCTCGCTTTCAGCCGCATGGATTGGTAACTGAACGCGACGCCGCCTTTCGCGACCGCATTTTTGCCTAGGATGGCCAACGACGGGGCGTGGCCTTGGACGGCGGCTTTTTCATACCATTGCGTCGCCGCCTTGACATCGTTGTTGGCGCCTAAACCGCCATCATACATCGCGGCGGGTGCGATGGCGTCGGCTGCCGACGGTTGTGCCGCAAAAACAATGGCAGGCAAAGCCATGCAGACGGACAGAATTAGCGTTGTTATGGTTTTGTGAGTCATGGTGTGGTTCATAGCTAAACCAAAGACAGGGGAGTGCAAACCTTAAGGTTTGCGTTCCAAACAAAGGGCGAGGCGACAGTTTGCATCGTCTTGAAATTCCCCACGGCCTACCCGATGGTTTTCAAACCGCCCAAATAAGGTTGTAAGGCGGTGGGGATACGGATAAGGCCATCGGTTTGTTGGTAATTTTCCATGATGGCGATCAGCGTCCTGCCGACGGCGAGGCCGGAGCCGTTCAGGGTGTGCACCAATTCCGGTTTGCCGGTGTCGGGGTTGCGCCAGCGGGCTTGTAGGCGGCGGGCTTGGAAGTCCTTGAAATTGCTGCACGACGAAATTTCTCGGTAAGCGTTTTGGCCGGGCAGCCAGACTTCCAAATCATAGGTTTTGCTGGCTGAAAAACCGGTGTCGCCCGCGCACAGCAACATGCGGCGGTACGGCAATTCCAGTTTTTCCAAGATGGTTTCGGCGTGGCGGGTCAGTTCCTCGTGCGCCTGCGCCGACTCTTCCGGCTTGACGATTTGCACGATTTCGATTTTTTCAAACTGGTGTTGCCTTATCATGCCGCGCACGTCGCGCCCGTAGGCACCGGCTTCGCTACGGAAGCACGGGCTATGGCAGGCGAATTTCAACGGCAATTCTTTAGCATCGATAATGACATCGCGGACGATGTTGGTGACCGGCACTTCAGCGGTCGGGATCAAGTACAAGGACGGGTCACCGTGGGTCTTGAACAAGTCGGCTGCAAATTTCGGCAATTGCCCGGTGCCGCGCAAGCTATCGGCGTTGACCAAAAACGGCACATAGACTTCGCTGTAACCGTGTGCGCTGGTGTGGGTGTCTAGCATCAGTTGGATTAACGCCCGTTGCAAGCGCGCCAGCACGCCGGTCAAGACCACGAAGCGGCTGCCGGCGATTTTCGCGCCCAGCTCAAAATTCATGCCCAGTTTTGCGCCTAAATCGACATGATCCTGCGGTTCAAAAGC
This sequence comes from Methylococcaceae bacterium UBA659, assembly GCA_002299495.1. Lineage (GTDB taxonomy): Bacteria > Pseudomonadota > Gammaproteobacteria > Methylococcales > Methylomonadaceae > Methylovulum. The sequence continues at coordinate 15,916 of DBNZ01000108.1, read as the reverse complement.
AAACGTTGGCGGCCCGCCCCAGCGGTGGATTTCGATATTGGCGACCTCGTCCTTGCCGTCCGGCACCGCTGGGTCGAGGATGTTCGGGATGCCTTCCATTAGCGCGGCCATCTCGGTTTGGATGTCGGACCATTCGGCTTCGGCGGCTTTTAATTGGTCGCCTAAGTGTTGCACTTGCGCCATCAGCGGCGCGATGTCCTCGCCTTTGGCCTTGGCTTGGCCGATGGCTTTGGAACGGCTGTTGCGTTCGTTCTGCAAATCCTGGGTTTTAACCTGGATGTCCTTGCGCCGGGCCTCTAGGCCGCTGTAGGCTGCACGGTTAAAGACAAACCCGCGGCGGGCGAGTTGTGGGACGACGATATCGAGTTCGGTTCGGAAGAGACGAGGGTCTAGCATGGCTGCCTTAAACAAGGGAAAATGTTCGGATTTGGGCGACATAATACATGCAAGACGCTAATTTAGGCAAAGTGGCGGGGCTGTGTCGGCCTGTGCCAACAACCGGCTTGTCGGTTTTGTTTCTGTGGTTGCTGCTGGCGACCGTTTGGCCGGTTTCAGCGGTCAGCATTGCAGGCCGCGTAATCAACGTGCACGACGGCGACACCGTTACCTTGTTGGTCAAAAACAACCGGGCGATCAAAGTCCGGCTCAGCCAAATCGACGCCCCGGAAATCGGCCAAGCCTATGGCCATAACGCCAAACGTTCGCTGGCGCGGTTGGTGGCGGGCAAACGCATCCGGCTAGAGCAAGAAACCAGCGACCGTTATGGACGCACGGTGGGCACACTCTGGCAAGGCGACAAGAATATCAACCGCGAGCAAATAAAATTGGGCATGGCCTGGGCGTACCGGCAATACCTGCACGACCGGTCGTTGTTGGCGCTGGAAGAATCCGCCCGTAACCGCAGGACTGGCCTGTGGTCGGAACGCAACCCGACGCCGCCTTGGCAATTCGGGCGGCGGGGAGGGCGTACGCAAGCATCCATCCATAAATCAAACCATCCGGCGTGCGGCCGCAAACGTTATTGCAAGGACATGGGCTCTTGCGATGAGGCGAAATATTATCTGAAACGGTGCGGGGTATCGGGGTTGGATAGGGATAAGGATGGGGTGCCGTGTGAGAGCTTGTGTCGGTAGCGTCATTGCAGAAAGCGAGGCATGGTCGGATGCGTAAATGGGGCTAGGTCGAAGCGGGTGAAACGCTCCTCAACG
>DBNZ01000108.1:10396-14361 GCA_002299495.1 Methylococcaceae bacterium UBA659 | reverse complement strand
CTGAAGTATCTGGCTAATCAGTACGCTTTTTGAGCGCGCGTTTCAGGAAAAACGGCAGGCAAGACGGCGCCGGCAATGGCAAGCAATGGGTTCCTGGCTAATATCTAATAAAGTGTGTGCGGTAATAACGCAGTTCGGCGATGGATTCAATGATGTCATCTAAGGCCTTGTGGGACGACACTTTTTTGAAACCTGCCTGGATTTCTGGCGCCCAGCGCGCTGCCAATTCTTTCAAGGTTGACACATCGATGCTACGGTAATGGAAATAGGCTTCCAGTTTGGGCATGTATCGGCACAAGAAGCGCCGGTCTTGGCCTATGGTGTTGCCGCACATGGGCGAGGTTCGTTCCGGCACCCATTGTTTCAAGAAAGCTAAGGTTTCTTGTTCGGCCTGTTCCGCGCTGGTTTTCGAGGCCTTGACCCGGTCAATCAAGCCGGATTGGCCATGATGTTTTTGGTTCCATTCGTCCATCGCTCCTAACACCGCATCCGGTTGACGGATGGCGATGACCGGGCCTTGCGCCAGAGTTTGCAAGTCTTTGTCGGTGATGATGGTGGCAATCTCAATAATCAAATCAGCATCCGGATTTAAGCCGGTCATTTCCAAATCTATCCAAATCAGGTTTTGCTGGTCCTGTGCCATGGGGATTCCGTTGAGTTTGTGGTCGCGCTTAGTGTAGCATTGGGCAAACCGACCGTCTAACCAGAAAACCTTTTGAATTCATGAATACCTTTAGCGTAATTTTCCTGATTGTTTTGTCACTTTCATGCGCCGTTGAATACTGGCTATCACGGCGCCAGGCCCGCCATGTCGCAGGCCACCGTGGCCAAGTCCCCGAAACGTTTAGCCAGACCGTATCGCTGCAAGCCCACCAAAAAGCCGCCGATTATACCTTGGCGAAAGGCAGGTTGGCCGACGTGGACAGGATTGTGGGTTTGATCGCCTTGTTGGCGCTGACCCTAGGCGGTGTTGTCGATGGGGTGTTCCAAGCTTGGGCCAATTGGGCGCCGTCACCGCTATGGGTGGGCGTGTGGGCAACGGCGACGATTTTCTTGGCGTTGGCCTTAATCGAGTTGCCTAGCCAAATTTATCAAACGTTTGTCATTGAAGAGCAGTTTGGATTCAACAAAAGCAGCGTCCAGCAATTTGTCAAAGACCAACTGATGCAATTGGCCTTAGGCGCGGCTATTGGCCTGCCGCTGTTGGCGCTGATTTTGTGGGTGATGGGCGGCATAGGCGGGTCGTGGTGGCTGTGGGCCTGGGCGATTTTGATGGGCTTTTCGTTGCTGATGAGCTGGTTATTCCCGACCGTCATTGCGCCACTATTCAACAAATTCACGCCGCTGGAAGAAGGCCCGTTGAAAGGCCGTATCCAAAATCTGTTGAACCGTTGCGGCTTCAACAGCCAAGGCATTTTTGTGATGGACGGTTCCAAACGCTCCGGCCACGGCAACGCTTATTTCACCGGTTTGGGCAACAACAAGCGTATCGTGTTTTTCGATACCTTGATGGCTACGCTGGAAGCAGAGGAGCTGGAAGCGGTGTTGGCCCATGAGCTGGGGCATTTTAAATGCAAACACACCATTAAAATGCTGGTGGCGACGGCGGTGATGTCGTTACTCGGCTTCGGTGTGCTGGGTTTCCTGATCGACAAGCCGTGGTTTTTTCAAGGCCTGGGCGTAAGCCAACCGTCCAATGCCGCCGCTTTGCTGCTGTTCATGCTGGTGTCGCCAAGTTTCAGCTTTTTTATGCAGCCTATCAGCGCGTATTTCCAACGTAAATTCGAGTTTGAGGCCGACAGCTTTGCCGCCGCCCATGCCCGAGCCGATAAATTGATCAGCGGATTGGTCAAGCTTTATAAAGAAAATGCCAGCACCTTAACGCCCGACCCGCTCTATTCCGCCTTCCATTACAGCCATCCGCCCGCAGCGATACGCATAGAGCATTTGCAGTCCAAAGCGTAATGGCGGTGCTGTTGCGCGGGTTGGCTTTGGCCCATTTAGGCCAGGGCATCGCCGTTGAGAACCAGGATGACGGCGGTATCGTGCTGTGCCAAACCCGCCGTAAGCTCGATACCGTCGCGGTCGGAGACCAGGTCTTGTTCGCGCCGGTTAATGGCGGACAAGGCCGGATTGAAGACATCTTACCGCGCCGGTCGGCCTTGCTTAGACCGGCAAAAAGCGGCAAAACCCGTGCGGTCGCCGCCAATTTGGATGCCGTGTTCGTGGTGTTCGCGGCCGCACCACCCTGTGATTTTTTATTGCTGGACCAATACCTTGCCGTTTGTGAAAACAGCGACATTGGGGTCTCATTGGTGTTCAACAAGATGGATTTGCCGGAACCCGCATACCTCGGCCAAGAGCTTTCCATCTATCAAAACTTGGGTTATCCGTTGTACCGGGTCAGTGCCGTGGCCGCAATCGGCTTAGATAGCTTAATGCAAGCCTTGGTCGGACGGGTAAGCATTTTTACCGGCCAATCCGGGGTCGGCAAATCTTCGTTGACGAATGCTCTGATACCTGACAAGCAATTGAAAACCAATGCTATTTCAGCCACCACAAAGCACGGACGCCATACCACTACAGCGGCGACGTTGTACCATTTGGAACAGGGCGGGGACTTGATAGACAGCCCGGGCGTGGCGATATTCGGCTTAGCGGCGCTATCATTGCAACAATTGGCGGCGGGTTACCGGGAGTTTCAACCGTTATTGGGGCAATGCCAATTCAATGATTGCCGCCATATCCAAGACAAAGGTTGTGCGATTCGCGCAGCGGTGGAACAAGGCAAAATTTCGCTGTCGCGCTATCTACGCTATTTGAAGTTAATTGAGAAAATGCCCGCCCCCATTTTTTGACCGCCAAGAATTTGTCGAGTATGGGAGCACCGCCTGCGGCGCGATTTCAAAATAGGACTCCTACCCGGTTGGCCATAGGTGTCTACACGCAATAACACCCATAAGCCACTCGCGGCTGCCCTGATAAATCCCGGAACGTTTGCACCTGCCGATAACCGTATTGCTGGAAAATGGACTGCACGGCCAGTTCTTGGTCATAGCCGTGTTCAACCAATAAATGACCGTTCGGCGTCAGCCAATCCCGCGCTGCGTCGGCAAGCGTGTTGATGGCGGCTAAGCCTTGTTCCTTGGCGACTAGGGCTAGGGTAGGCTCAAACCGGACATCGCCTTGCTGAAGATGCGGGTCGCCTGCGGCGATGTAAGGCGGGTTGCTGGCGATCAAGTCGAAACGTTGTTTGGGCAAGCCGGCGAACCAATTGCTGTGGTAAAAATGGACATTGACCGCTCGATGGCGCCCCGCGTTGGCGCGGGCGATGGCTAAAGCCGGAAGGCTGATGTCAACGGCGATGACATGGGTTAGCGGGCGTTCGGCCGCTAAGGTGATGGCGATGATGCCAGAGCCTGCGCCTAAATCGGCGATCCGGTAGGGAGCCCCGGTCGGGATAAAATCCAAGCAATGTTCAACTAGGCATTCGGTATCGGGGCGGGGGATTAAAACGTCCGGGCTGACCAGAAATTCACGCGACCAAAATTCGCGTTTGCCGGTTAAGTAGGCGACCGGCGTACCGGCCATACGCTGTCCCAGTAAGGCTTGGAAGGCCTGTTGTTGGCTTTGGCTTAGGTGTTGTTCCGGCCAGGCCCGCAAATAGCTGCGGGGTTTGTCCAACACATGGCATAACAGCACTTCGGTCTCTAAAGCGGGTGATCCGGAATGTTCCGCAAGCGCCCGGACGGCGGTGGCCAGTTGTGATTTTATCGTCTGCATGTCACTACGCAGGCGGTTCCGCCCGTCGCTATTCTGGCGACCATTGTTCCCGGTCGTCCAGTTGTCTTAAGATCAAGCCCATATGGATGGCAGCTATGGACGGCTTCCAGCAGGTATTCGGTGATGTTGCCGTTAGTGCCCTTGGTTATCCTGGTCACTAAAAAATGTTTCTCCTTATTCAA
>DBNZ01000108.1:2015-10044 GCA_002299495.1 Methylococcaceae bacterium UBA659 | reverse complement strand
TTTGCCCTTCATAAAGAAGCCCTGATGGCGGCGGCCAATTCTGGGTATTGGAAACTGAAACCTTGCGCTAACAGCCGTTCCGGCAACACCCGCTGGCTACCCAAAACCAATTCCGACATCTCGCCCAGCAGCATTTTCAACACGCCTGCGGGGGCGGGTAGCAGGGCGGGGCGGTTAAGGCAAGCCGCCAAGGTTTGGGTAAACTCGGCATTGGTCAAGGGATTGGGGGCGGTGGCATTGTAAGGGCCTTGCATGGCCGGGTTTTCAAGCATGGCTGCGGCAATGGCGATCCAGTCGTTGCGATGGATCCAGGACATCCATTGGCGGCCATTGCCGATGCGCCCGCCTAAGCCCAATTTGAAAGGCAACAACATCCGTTGCAACAAGCCGCCGCCGGGCCCGATCACTAAACCCGTCCGCATCAGGCAAACCCGGACGCCCAATTTTTCGGCCGCTTGGGCGGCTTGTTCCCAATCTTGGCAAAGTTGGCCGGAGAAGTCCGTGCCGGCAGGGGCAGGTTCGGTCAAGGTTTGGTCGCCTTGGTCACCGTAATAGCCAATCGCCGAACCGCTGATGAATACGGCCGGTTTGGTGTCCATTGCCGACATGTATGAGACCAGGCCTGCGGTCAGGTTGATGCGGCTATCGCGGATCAGGCGCTTGCGTTCCGGTGCCCATCGGGCGGCAAAAATCGGCGCACCGGCCAAATTGATGATGGCTTGCCAATCGTCTTTTGCGCTCAGTTCCTCGATGCCGCCAATGGCGCGTACCGAGGGGCCGCATATTTTGGCGACGGCTTCCGGTTTGCGGCTTAACACGGTGACCTGGTGATGGCGGGCAAGCAGTTGCTGGCTGAGGGCGGAGCCAATAAATCCGGTGCCGCCGGTGATCAGTATGTTCATGGTGTGACTCCTTGAATGGATACGGCTAACTGAGTTTAATTTTTGGCTGGCGGTCAGGTGCGAACAGGTTAAAAATCGTAGCAGCGCCTACCGTTACATTTTAATCAGCATTCATTTTTGTACATGTTTTGTAAAGTTTTTGTATTGCCAACAACAGCCCCTGCTGGTAAGTTGACCTTGGGGATTATAAGCCGATTAACTTATGAACAGGTTAAATACGCTTAAAATCGTCAAAATCCTCCTCTATCCCCTCCTTTGCTTGGTCTTGAAGGAGGGGCTTTTTAATTTTTCACAAACCGGTCAATGCCATGTGGGTTACTCTGAGAACGTGTTTTAAAAGCGGCTTACACGGTTCGCTGGCTGACATTGCGCGGCGCTCGAACCGCCAGTGACCCTGTTAAAACAGGTTCTTATTGATCCGGTCTTATTCGGTTTTAACCTCCGTTCGCCTTGAGCTTGTCGAAAGGCGCATGTGCTGCGACTGGCAGCACGAACGGTGCAAACTTTAACGGGCCCGGATCAATAGGTTGGCCGAGGCGTCATACCAAATGGTAATGTTCCATTTTTTTTCTTAGGGTGCTGCGGCTTAACCCTAGCACTTTCGCGGCCTTGGTCTGGTTGTGGCCGGCGTGGCTTAAAACGGTTTGCAGCAATGGTTTTTCGACTTCCCTGATCACTAAGTCATACAGGTCGGCGGTGTCATGTCCGTTCATATCGGCAAGGTAGGCTTCCACGGCTTGTTTCACATGCGTACACAAGGGCTGTTTACCGTCGGCGCCGGACAGTTCGGCAAGGGGTTGTCGTTCTTCCATAATCCGTTCAGTCGTTGTAGTTGAATGCCGCATCAATCAATGCCATTTGCTCTTTGGGTAGGTGGACTTGATTGATGGCCACTAGGATATGGCCGGGCAAACCGGTCACTTGTCGGCAATACCAAGCGATGTGTTTGCGGGCTATTCTAACACCCAGGATATCGCCATAAAAACGGTACAAATCCTCCAGATGGGCGGCTAAAACCGCATGAATAGCCTTGTGGTGCGGGGGTTCGGGTATCTTGCCCGTGCATAGGAAATGACCGGTTTGCTGGAATAGCCAGGGATTGCCTTGGGCGGCGCGGCCTATCATTACGGCATCGGCGCCGGTAACAGCCAATACCGACCGGGCTTTTTCGGGGCGGTCAATGTCGCCATTGGCGATAACCGGGAGTCTAACGTTTTCCTTGACCTGCCTAATGGTGTCATATTCGGCCTCGCCATTAAATTTGCAGGCTCGTGTCCTGCCGTGAACCGTTAACGCGGCTATGCCCGCTTGTTCGGCGATTCGGGCAATGGCGACGGCATTGCGGTTTTCCTGATCCCAGCCGGTGCGGATTTTCAAGGTGACGGGAACAGGGACGGCCTTGACTACGGTCTCCAGGATTTGCTTGACCAAGCCTTCGTGCTTTAACAAAGCGGAACCTGCCGCTACCGAGCAGACTTTTTTCGCCGGGCAGCCCATGTTGATATCGATGATGTCGGCGCCTTGGCTGGCGTTAAAGCGGGCGGCATCGGCCATTTGCTTGGGTTCTGTGCCTAGGATTTGTACCGAGCAAAGGCCTGGTTCACCGTTGACCTTGGATTTTAACAAGGTGCGCCGGTGGCCGCGTAGGGCCGGGTTGGAAGTGACCATTTCCGAAACACTAAGGCTTGCGCCAAATTGTTTGCACAGCCGTCGAAAAGGCAAGTCGGTAATCCCGGCCATAGGGGCAAGAATCAGCGGGTTGGACAAGTGATAATGGCCAATTTGCATGACGAAGGCGATGGTTTCTGGGAAAGGGGGGCTATCTTAACCCAAAACAGGTTTCTGTCATAGCCAACCTGTACGGTTCAAGATATTGCCAAGGCTTGCAAGAAAGCCACTTGCCTATTGTTGGTCCGGGTCGTTCCAAATCGGGTTGTTGCGGTCTTCTTCAGTCAGCTTGACGTTGTCAATCGGGTAGATATGCCAGAATGACTTGTCGATGGTGGCATTGCGGTAGGTTTCTTTTTTATCGTGGGCGAACGGGCACCACCAGTTTTCCACCACTTTCACCATATAGGCATGCCATTCAAACAAAGCGACGCTATACGGGCAATACCAGGTGCAATTGGCAATCCAAAACCACCGGTATTTGGACAGGGCGCCATAAAAAGTCGGGGTCATGGTGATTTGGGTTTCGTAGGTGTAGCGGTGGCTGGTACGGTCGGGTAGGAAATCCTGGTAGGTTTTTAGGTTTTCGGCGCCGACAAAACGTAAGTGGTAATAAGTCAGGTAGGCGCTGAGGTAGACGAACGGCAGGGTAAGCAGCGGCAAATAGACTAACACCATGCCTACCGCCCTTTGCCATGCCGGTCTTTGTTCGTGGTTTTTTCCGATTTGTACGCGGTTGGAGCAGGTTTCACAGGCTTTCATGGTGGTTTTTCCTCCGGGATGGATTGGGGGGATGGGATAGATTCTGCTGGATCGTTGATAAGCTGGTAAATGCTTAGGCAACCGGCGCAACAAAACTTTTTCCGGCCTTTATGGGCGCTTAGGGTGAAGGCGTCTAGCTTGACGGGAAGGCCACATAAGGCGCAGACATTTAGGTTTGTTGCGGGAGTTTCGGCCATAAGCGTTAAGGTCACAAACTGGGCGAGACCCTACAAAAATACGTTTTCAAGTAGTCTGTTTCAGGGATGGCGGGGTCTATGGGGTGGTCTGGCCCTTGTCCGCCGCTGGCAAAAAAAGTCAAGTGCCGGTCTATATGCCGGGCCGATGAACGCAAGAGTTCGTGTAAATTGTCTCGGCTCAGGTGGGATGAACACGACGCCGATACCAAGATGCCATTTTTTGCCAGAACCTGCAAGGCTAAATGGTTTAATCGCCGATAAGCTTCGTACCCTTGTTTGAAATCTTTTTTGCGCTTGATCAATGCCGGCGGGTCTAGGATGATCAGGTCAAATTCCTCATTGTTTAGCCGGGTTTGTTTCAAAAAATCAAAGACGTCGCTATGGATAAAACGGGTTTTGTGGTCGATGTTGTTTAATTCGGCGTTTTCCCTGGCTAGGTTTATCGCGTTTTCAGAGGCGTCCACGCCGGTCACGTTTTCCGCCCCCGCCAATGCGGCCGGCAATGACCACGCCCCGGTATAACAAAACAAATCCAAAACCCGCTGGTTCTTTGCCAGGCTTGCGGCGAAAGCACGGCTATTACGATGGTCATAAAACCAACCGGTTTTTTGTCCGGCCAAGATGTCCAGCTTGAAACGGGTGTGGTTTTCTTCAATCACAAGCTGTCCGGGTAATTTTCCGTAAGCCATTTCGGGTTCCAGCCCGAGACCTTCCAATTCCCGTTGCGGGTTGTCGTTTTTTAGGACGATGGCTGCAGGGGCGAACAATTCAATCAGCGCATCCAATAAGCTTTGTTTACGCAGCTCCATACCCAGCGTGGTGATTTGCACGGAAAAGATAGCGCCAAAACGGTCAATGACCAATCCCGGCAAGCCATCGCCCTCGCCCGATACCAGCCGGTAATAAGGCTGGTCAAACAGTTTTTCGCGAAAATTGCAGGCAGTGGCCAAACGCTCTTTGAAAAAGTTGGCTCCGCATTTTAGGTTGCCTTTACGCGACAACAACCTGGCGCAGACTAAAGTCTGCGGGTTGATATAGGCGGTGCCTAATACTTTACCGTCCACGCTTTGCACTTGCACCAAATCCCCGGGTAGGAACTGGGCTAAAGGTGAACGCAGGTTATCTATCTCATTGCTAAAGACCCATAAGTGTCCTTTTCGTAAGCGCAAGTCTTCATGTTTTTTTAGATATAAAATCGGATGAGCCATCTTAAGTTATTGGTGTTGAAGGTGATCATAGGCAGTTATGGACAGGGTTAACAGCTTCGCCAAACCGTGAAACGGATGCTTTCGCATCATGGACGAAATCATAACAATTAGAAATTACGCATTGACAATATCCTTAAAATCTGGGTTCAAGTGGCTCATGGTAGGCATCAGGCTACCGATGAAGCCCGCAATAACCCCGAGGTAGATGCCCTTCACGGAACGTTTGTGCTTGCCCGACCAGACACACCGACGCAGGCTAGGTATTGGCTGTACGGCTGGTCCAGCACGCCTGCCAGACGGCGGCAACGGTCGTGGCTGGGTTCGCCCAACAAGCAGCTGATGTGCATTGGCAAGGCGCAACGGGCGGCGCTGGGGCGGGTGATTGTCCTGATCATAAACGGGCCTTCCGGTGGCGGCTGGTTTGGGTATTTTAAAAGCTAAGGTTATGACTTTTCTGTCCATGCGTAACTGCTATAGGACGCAAATCGTGGCACGCGAACCGCTAGTGACAGGTTTGAAACACGTTCTTAGTGCGGCTTTACGCCCTATCCAGAATCACCTGGCCTAACTGGCCCATTTGCTTGCGCCATTGCCGCCAATAACTTTCGGCTTGTTGTTGGCGCAGGCAACGCAAATAACGCACCCGTTGCGCGGCGCTAAGGTGTTCGTGGATAACCGGCAGCAGGCCATCATCAATATTGTAGACGGGTTTGCCGGATGCCAGGCAGACCGGGACAATATGGCTGATCGGCAAGTTCAAATCGGCGGCGATGGCGTCACAGGCATGGCGGATGTTTTGCGCCTTGGCGTGGTCTGGATGTTGGATGTTGTACGGCGGCTGCCATTCCCGGATAGGGCGTAACTGGTCGATATGGGTCACTACGGCGATGATGACCGGCAAGGCTTGGTTGCGGCACTCGTTTTGGAAATAAGCGTAAATAGCCTGCAATTGCCGCCTATCCGCTTCCCGGGCGGCTTGGTTGGCTTTTAAGACCAGCAACACGACATCGGTTTTCGCCCATTCTTTTTTGATGGCAGCGGCTGCGTCTGGGTGTTCTAAACCGCCGTAACCGGCGCTGTCCAAAATAATGGCCTGCTTGAGACCGTCGCGGTCCAGCACATACGGGGTGATTTTGGCGGTGGTCGGCAACCAACTCTCCGCGCTTTTGATCTCGCCGAACAATGCGTTGACCAAACTGGACTTGCCGCTGCTGACTTGGCCTAATAGCAATATCCGCAACGGTTCTTGGGTATCGCTGGATGCCGATTCTGCGGTGTCCGCTTGCGAGTAACCCGTGACTTTTTCAGTTGCGATCCAATCGTCTAACGTGATTTGTCCACTGTACAACTGGATGGCGTAATAGCCGAGCCTGTCGATGTAGGTATGGATCAGGCGTTGGTTGATTTCCTTAATGACCCGCGTCAAACCTTGGTTGAACAACAACCCTTGGGCTTTCCCTAAGGCTGCGCCGGGCCAGTTGAACAGCCAATTGCCGACGGAAAGCCAAGATTTGGCTTTGCCGACCGCATCAACGGCTTGCTTTGCCCTGATCAAATCAGCCACTCTGATAGCGTGGCTGCCGGGAATTTTATCCAGCACCTCATGTTGGATATCCTCGCACACCAATACCACCAGCTTAAGCAGATAAGGCAACGGGAATTCCAAAATGGGGTAGTCTGATTCGGCATGGTAATGCTTGGCGACCTCGGCGATGACCTGGTTCGACAACGTCATCAACCTGCGGGTGTCGGTCAGGACCTTCGTGTCTTGTTGCCATTGTCTCGATAAAGCGGCCACGCTTTGCTGGGCTTGTAGTTCTCGCGCCGTCCAGTTTGGATTGGCTTCGATATGGACGGCTGTAATAAACAAAGGCCGGTTATGCCGGCGATGCAGTTGCCCCAGCGCATAAGCCAACGCGATGCTGGCCAACAAAATGCCAGAGCCATAATAAAGCCAATCTTGCAGCCACAACCAATAGCCGCCAAGTCCGATTAAAGCCAGCCAAGGCAGCAATAGGATAATGGCGATTACCCACGTCAAACGGGTGAACCGCATCATCAATCCCCCCGGCTTTTTAGCCATTTCCGGGCGTCGGCAAAGGCTTGTTCATAGGCTTGCGTTAAGCCCTCATGACTGGGTAAAGCACCGCGTTTTACACCGTTTAGGTACAGGCAAAACGCCCGCCCTAATGCGTAAGTGACGGCACCTGAATAGACACCGGACACGGCCCAACCATAAACCGGGACTAGCTTCAACAATTCCCGCCCTAACAAGCCCATGCCGATACTGCCGCCTAGTAGCGCCGAGAATTCGCCGTACAATCTGCGGGTCAGCGCCAAACCATAAATCGAGACGATGCTATGGAAAAGTTTGGCCTGTACGGCGATCACCAGCGGCAGTCCGGCAATCGGTATGGCGCCCATGCCGACATTCACCAGCGCATAACCAATTAAATGCGGATGCGCCTTCTGGGCATGAAAATCCAATAAATCCTGATGCTGGCCACTGCCGCGCAACAAGCCGATTATGGTTTTCGGCAACGCAGTTTCGATACTGTCCCAAAGCTCTTCCAGGCCATAATTTACGGGTTGGAAGCCATCTTCCGGCAACGTGAAATCGACCGGGACGAATGGTACGGGCATGTCTTTAAACCAATCGCGTTGATGCAGCAAGGCTTGCGTTAAGGCATGGGGGACTTGCGGTGGGAGCGGGGTTTGCCGGTAAGGGTAGGGGAGGATAGGGCCGACGGCGTCCGGATAAGCTTCATGCAAGGCGGTTTGCACCACAATGACGGGCCATTTTGGATGTTTGGCATGGATGGCTTTCACGGCCTCTACCACGGGTGCTTGGTTCATGTCCAGCACCCGCATTACCACGATGAGCAAATGCGCCTGACGGTCGCACCAGGCCATGTCTTCAGAAGGATCATAAACACTTTCACCGAGGCCCCGGGTATCCAGGAAACGGATCATCGGATGGCTGGCCGACGGAAAATCATAAAAATTTGAATGGCGGGTGCAGGGTTGGAAGCCATTGCCAATTTCTGCCGCATCGTTGCCGGTCAGGGCACGGATTAGGGACGTCTTGCCGGATTGGGTCTTGCCCAACAACCAAAAAACCGGCGTTGGAAGCCTTTGTTTAACTTCGTTGATCTTACTTTCGACACCGTTTGCTTTTGGATTAAACAGCGCTTCGCCAAGGTTTTTCCAAGTCCAATCCATAACGTTTTGAGATCATTTGATTAAGAAGGCGTGTCATTATGCCCCACGGCAACCCTATTTATCCAGTCTA
>DBNZ01000108.1:1525-1688 GCA_002299495.1 Methylococcaceae bacterium UBA659 | reverse complement strand
TAACGTTCCCGGCGTCACTGCTAGACCGTACCTGGATTCATGCAGGATTGGGTCGTGGTTAAAATGTGACGGCTATGGCCTAGAGGGTATGCCGTTGGTTTGCGGATGGCGGGGCTGGCTTAAGGCGGTGTTCAATACCCAGTTCCTCGCAGGCCTAGTCAAA
>DBNZ01000108.1:0-1164 GCA_002299495.1 Methylococcaceae bacterium UBA659 | reverse complement strand
CTTGTATGATTAAAACCAAACCCTAGAGCAGATAGCGTCCACCTGAACGATGATATGGGTCATCCATGCCGCCCTGAGCCGCGCCGATTGGGTTCATTGGGCGAAAAAAACGTAACCAAACCGTCATCTATCGTCGCTAATTTTTGTGTGACAATGAACGGTTGCTTAACGCCATTCCGTAAGTGACACACCATAACTGACCATACCTTGTCGTTTATTACGTTTAATTTCATCATTAGGAAATGTCCATGAAACCCTATATTCGCGTCCTGATTGGCGCCGTAGTCTTAGCCCATGCGGTTATGGCTTCAGCCGAAGAAGTCGTCGCCTCTTTTAGCCCTGCCGACAATGACCCCGCTTTGGATTTGGGAAGTTACACCCATCCTGCCGGCGGAAACACGCTAAAGCTGTTTGGTGGCGCGGGCAGCGGCAGCTTTCGTTGGCCTTATGACCGCCCTAACATCATCTGGACGGTCGGCGACCGCGGCCCTAACTTCACCTGCGCCGATGCCGTCAATGTCTTAGGTTTGACGGCTGCAGCGGCTTGCCCGGCCGACCCTGGTCTCGGGATTGGAGCCGGTGTCGGCAGAATCTATCCGCGTCCTGATTACGCACCTAGCATCTACAGGTTACAGATGCGCAGAAACGGTGTGCTGCGCGTCCTTAACGTGATCCCGCTACGCAAATCTGACGGCACTCCCATCAATGGCCTGTTAAACCCGCTGACCACCGGCACCACGGAAATTCCGCGTGATGGTGAAGGCCGTGTGCTGGCTCAAGACGCCAGCGCCATTGACGCCGAAGCTCTGGTGCGGATACCGCATTTTGGCGGGCGCTTTTTTATTAGCGAGGAAAACAGCACGGGCTTAGTGGAAGTAGCCGCCAATGGCCGTATCCTAAAACGCTTCGTCCCGGCCGGCACCAACCAGGAATACACCAACCCGCCCGCCCCCATTGCACCTGCCGGCTACGCCATAGAAGACAGCCTGCCTGAATTGTTGGTAAAACGCCGTCTAAACCGTGGTATCGAGTCATTGACCATTTCCCAAGACTTACGCCACCTCTATTTTATCGTCCAAAGCCCTCTTGAAAATCCTGATAGCTCCGCACGTGACTCGCGCAATATTCGCATTTACAAGGTGCGCTTGAACCCGCGCCGCAGAG
>DBNZ01000165.1:595-3915 GCA_002299495.1 Methylococcaceae bacterium UBA659 | reverse complement strand
TTGTAATTTCTACTTCCCTAAGTTGTTTGTATAGTCACCAGTAGCCGACGATAGTGTTCCGGGCTTAATGCATCAGCCGGAATCAAGACTTGCTTGTAATGGTTAAAGCCCGCTTTTTTGGAGAGCAATGACAGTGCCGTGCCTTTTTCTAAAAATTCAAGGTCAAGTATGATGGCGGAATGGGTAACGATGGAGGTTCTTAGCAATCTAAACCCGCGGCTATTTCCGTTTTCGAGCAGTTGCCAACCTTTCTCTTGCTGGTAAACCAGCCTTGTAAGGGGTTTTTTATTATCATTTCTCAATGTATACCATAAGTTAATAGCTGTTATCGCAACCAATGCGGCCTTAATGGTTAAAGGCAAATAACACGATAAACTGGCGCCAATAGCCAACATGTGGATCACCCGTTGGAAGCGTTTTTCCCTATTAGACTTTGTTATTTCGAAGGTTAAGGGTAGATTAAACCTGTTGTTCATGGATTCGATATAGCTAGAGAAGAAAAAACCCAAAAAGGGGCGTCATTAAGTTTGTTTAATGGGTGAAGCCCTTTAACAATCGGTCAGGCGTACCCAAATAAATTCTTAAGAATAACCACACAATTAATCGACGGGGGCTTAACTATGCACATTTTTATTTTACTCATCTTTTTCGCTGTTCCTGTTTTTTCCGCAGAACCGCCATCACCTGACTTAGAACAACTAGAGGCGTTGCCGCATGTGCCGGAACTGCCGATGCCCGTGGAAAGCGGGGAAAATATGGAGCCGGACATTACGATTACCCGGAAAGGCGATAAAAAAATCCAAGAGTTCCGTAGAGGCGGGCGGTTGTATATGATCAAGGTGGTGCCCGATGTCGGCCCGCCTTATTATTTCTTGGATGTCAACGGTGATGGCAGGTTAGATGTCCGCAGCAGCGAGTTAGATCATGCCAAACGGGTTAATATGTGGAAATTGCTGGAATGGAATTAGCCAGCATGCTGTTGTTTCGCCCAAAGAAAATAACTAGGGTCGTGCTGACATCAATTTTTAACATAGGCTTCATAGAATGGTCAGCTCAATAAAACTTCAACTCAGGATATGAAACATGAAAAAAACCCTTATGGCGGTTGCCTTAGGATTAGCCTTGAATGGTTCCGCATACGCCGAATCAACCATTTCCTTGGAAGTGCTTGGGAAGCATCAAACCGGTGTGTTCGATGAAGGTTCGGCCGAAATTGTCGCTTACGATGCGGCTACCCGGCGTCTATTTAAAGTGAATGCCAAAGCCGCCACAGTGGATGTGTTGGATATTAGCAACCCCGCCAGCCCCACCTTGGTTTCAACTATTAATGTCTCCACCTTAGGCGGCGTCGCCAACAGCGTAGCGGTCAACAGAGGCGTAGTTGCGGTAGCCATTGAAGCCGTGAACAAACAAGAGCCGGGCGTAGTGGCTTTTTACCATGCGTCTACGTTGGCGCTGATCAAAAGCGTAACGGTAGGCGCCTTGCCTGACATGCTGGCTTTCACGCCCAATGGCCGTAATGTGTTGGTGGCTAATGAAGGCCAGCCGAATGATGATTATACGGTTGACCCTGAAGGTTCTGTCAGCATTATCGGTTTGGGCAGAGGTGTGGCCAACGCCACTGTCCGCACGGCCGATTTCAAAGCCTTTAATGGCATGGAAGCGGAATTGCGCGCTAAAGGCGTCCGTATCTTTGGGCCGGGTGCAACTGCGGCACAAGATTTTGAACCTGAATATATCGCCTTCTCTGGTAACTCGCGTTACGCATGGGTTAGTTTGCAGGAAGCCAATGCTTTCGCATTAATCGATGTAAGGCAGGCCAAGGTATTGGAAATCCAGCCGCTGGGTTTCAAAGACCACAGTAGGACAAGAAATCGCTTAGACGCCAGCGACCGCGACAACCGTATCAACATTGCCAGATGGCCGGTTAAAGGCATGTACCAACCCGATGCTATCGCCAGCTACCATTATCGCGGCGATACCTTCATCGTCACCGCCAACGAAGGCGACAGCCGCGATTACGACGGTTACAGCGAAGAAGCTAGGGTTAAAAATTTGACCTTAGACCCCACTGCATTCCCCAATGCCGCCGAGTTGCAAAAAGACGAAAACCTAGGTCGCTTGAAAACCACCTTGGCCAACGGCGACACGGACGGCGATGGCGACGTTGATGAAATTTACAGTTACGGCGCCCGTTCCTTCTCAATCCGTAATGCACGCGGTGAATTGATTTTCGATTCCGGCGCTGATTTTGAAAGAATCACTAGCAGGTTGTTGAAAGGTGAGTTCAATAGCAACCACGAGGAAAACGGTTCTTTTGACAGCCGTTCCGATGACAAAGGCCCAGAGCCAGAGGGTGTGGTTCTCGGTACACTTGGCAACCAAGTGTTCGCCTTCATCGGCTTGGAGCGGATTGGCGGCATCATGATTTATGATGTGACCGACCCTTACCATGCCACTTTTGTTGACTACATTAACCACCGTGATTTCAGCGTTGATACTAAATTAACTGATGGCAGCGTCAATCCAGCCGTGGGTGATTTGGGGCCAGAAGGCCTGACCTTTATCCCCGCCCGCAGAAGCCCCAACAAAAAACCCTTGTTGGTGGTTGGCAATGAGGTGAGCGGCACCACAACCGTTTATCAAATCAAGGTGAAAAAACTGAAGTAAACGTTATCCGGTTTTTGGAGCATGATTTGTGCCTCTGTTTATGCAGGGGCATTTTTTTTGCTTGGGGATTGTCCTACGGTTCGGTAGCGGTGCCCGGCTGGAACGCGGCGCTGGAAGCCACCGTCCAGGATACCCACAGGGTGCCAGAAAAGTTATCAGCTATCTGGCCGACGGGCGATCAAAAGCAGCAGTCGCCCGGACAAGCTGGCCAAGGCTTACCAGGTGCAACAACGCCACACCGATCAAAAAAAGCCAAAGAACCACGCTTGAAACTGCGCCGCTTCCGCTGCGCCAGAAACTTTCTTAAAGGCGTCATCGGTACTCGCATCAAGGTGTTGATGGCGGCAGTGGCTTAGCATTTAGGCCTCTGGATGAGGTGCTTTTTTTGCCATGAGAACAGGGTTCTGCACCGCCTATCCGCCTCAGGCGGCTACCTAAAGCCCGGCAACGGCCATATTTCGCAGCGAGCCGACGGCTTTGCCTGTTAGCATCGAGTAATCACAAAGCGCTAATCAGCCAATAGCAGGGAATCTTTTTTCAGGGGCGACCAAATAAAGAAACATCAAACTCCCGGCTTGTCGTAAACCAGAAAACAGCCCTGTTTAGCCAAAAATAGCCTTCATCTGTAAAACAAAGCCTTTTAGCAAGGG
>DBNZ01000165.1:0-217 GCA_002299495.1 Methylococcaceae bacterium UBA659 | reverse complement strand
GTGATAAAACTTGTGTAGATACTTATGCCCTAGGGGAGTTAGGGTGAGGGGGCAAAAAACCGTTGTTGACGTGCAGTGGCTATAAACAAGGCCCATGGCAATAGGACTGACTGGCCACTACCGCGCCGCAAGGCGAATTCCCTGTGCTGTACTGGGCGGCAACAAAGCGTTTCCCCCGATACACTAGCCGCGCTGAAGAAAAACCCTGGCTGTAGGT
>DBNZ01000067.1:9256-12261 GCA_002299495.1 Methylococcaceae bacterium UBA659 | reverse complement strand
AATCCGAAATCTTTTTTGACCTCGTATAATAATCCCGCTGGAAAGCTAAACAATACCTCTATGGTCTACGAATCCTTGCTAAAAAACTTGCAAGACAAAGGCAAGCTTTCGCCTACGGAATTAAAAAAAGTTGAACGCATCAAAAAAACCGCGCTGGCGGATAGTTTGCCCCATATGTTGGTCAAGTTGGGTGTCTGTTCCGAGGCGGATGTGGCCGATGCTTTTGCCGAGGCCAGCCATTTTGAAAAAGTGGCTTCCGACCAGTATCCGTTGGAAATGCAGTTGCCGGAAAACGTGTCACTGAGGTTTTTAAAGCAATTCCATGTGATCGGTTTGGCGCAGGACGAAAACAGTATCACCGTCAGCATGATGGATCCTGAAGACCAGTTTATTATCGATTCGCTAAGATTGGCGACCGGCAAGCAGGTGAAGGTGAAGGTAGGTTTGTTGTCCGAGATTGATAATGCCCTGGAAGTCCAATACGGCGAGGGGCGTTCGCAAATGGACAAATTGGTCGACGGCTTGGTCATGGAGGACATCGGCGAAGAAGACCTGGAGCATTTGAAAGATTTGGCCAGCGAGGCACCGGTCATCAGGATGGTCAACCTGATCATGCAGCGGGCGATTGACGTCAAAGCCTCGGATATCCACATCGAACCGTTCGAGCAAGCCCTTAAAGTCCGTTTGCGGATCGATGGCGTGTTGCAGGAAATCGACGCGCCGCCGGTGAAATCAACGGCGGCGGTGATTTCAAGAATCAAGATCATGGCCAAGTTGAATATCGCCGAACGCCGGTTGCCTCAGGATGGCCGGATTAAAATCCAAATGCTGGGCAAAGAGCTGGACTTGCGGGTGTCCACGATCCCGACTATGTATGGCGAGAGCGTGGTGATCCGGCTGCTGGACAAGGAAAACACGGTGCTGGATTTCAAAGCGCTGGGTTTCGCCGGCCGGCATCTGGATTTGTTCTTAGAAACGCTGGCGATGCCGCACGGCATTATTTTGATCACCGGCCCGACCGGTAGCGGTAAATCGACCACGATGTACGCGGCGTTAAAACAATTGAACACCTCGGCCCGGAAGATCATCACGGTGGAAGACCCGGTCGAATACCAAATGGAAGGCATCAACCAAATCCAGGCCAAACCGCAAATCGGCCTGACCTTCGCCGCCGCGTTACGGTCCATCGTCCGGCAAGACCCGGACGTGATCATGATCGGGGAGATGCGGGATTTAGAAACCGCGCGCATCGCCGTGCAATCGGCCCTGACGGGCCATTTGGTGTTGTCCACCTTGCATACCAACGACGCCGCCGGCGGTGTCACCCGCTTGTTGGATATGGGGTTAGAGGAATATCTGCTCACCTCCACCGTCAACGGCATCTTGGCGCAACGCTTGGTCAGAAAACTGTGTCCGGCTTGTAAAGAAGCATTTTCGCCGCCGCCGCAACTGGTCGATAGTTTGGGTTTACGGCGTTTTCAGCCCGAAGGCGACATCGTCTTGTACAAGCCCATCGGTTGCCCGGCTTGTGCGGGCATGGGTTACCGCGGGCGGATGGCGATCATTGAATTTTTGCCGATGACCGACCCGGTACGCAAGCTGATCATGGCCCATGAAGAGGCCGGGGCCATCCAGAAACTGGCGATTCAAGAAGGTATGCAAACACTGTACGAAAACGGCTTGACCAAAGTGGTGCACGGCGTCACCACCTTGGAAGAGGTGATGCGGGTGACGACGGAAAGCTAATGACAATATATTCTTACAAGGCCATCAACAACTTGGGTGAGACCGAAGAAGGCCTGCGTGACGCGCCGGATGAGGCGCAATTGGTGGCTATGCTACAGGCCGACGGTTACATCCCGATCAAGGTCGTCCCCGCCAGTTCGCGCCCGTTTTGGCAGTTTCTGGGGCAACAGGGCAAGCTGTCCGGCAAAGACGTTCTGTTGTTCACGGGGGAGTTGGCCACGTTACTGGAATCGGGTTTGCCTTTGGATCGTTCCTTGTTGGTGCTGATGGATTTGACCGAGGACAATGGACAATTTAGCAAAATGATTGCCAAAGTCTTGGAGAAAGTCAAAAGCGGTACCTCGCTGGCGGATGCCTTAGAGAGCCAATCAGGCGTTTTCACTAAGTTCTATCTAAACATGGTTCGTGCCGGTGAGGCGGGCGGCAGTTTGGGGGAAGTTTTGGCCCGCTTGGCGAGCTATCTGGAAAGCTCCCAAGAACTTAAAGACACGGTCAGCACGGCCTTGATTTACCCGGCCATTTTGCTGGTGATGTCATTGGCTTCGTTGTTTATCATGCTGACTTTCGTGGTGCCGCAATTTACCGAAATGTTCGCCAGCGCCGGCAAGGAACTGCCGGTATCCACGCAAATCGTGGTCGGAGTGGCGGAGTGGCTGCAAAGTTATTGGTGGCTGGTGATTGGCAGCATCATTGGGATCACAGGATTTATGCGGCAGCAACTGGCCGACCCGGTCAGAAAAAAAGTCTGGGACGGGTGGTTTCTGAAAGTGCCGTTGTTTGGCAGCATCTTGGTCAACAAAGAAACCGCCAATATTAGCCGCACCTTGGGAACTTTGCTGGGCAATGGCGTTTCCATTGTTTCGGCTTTGGTGATAGTCCGGGAGACCGTCGACAATTTAGTGGTTGCGGAAGCTATCGGCGATACCGAAGACCAAATCAAGCAAGGTAGGCATATTGCCGATGCTTTATTGGAAAAGGCTATTTTTCCTAAAATGGCCACCCAGATGATAAAAATGGGCGAGGAAACCGGGCGTCTTGAAGAAATGTTGCTGCGGGTGGCGGGGCTTTACGACAAACAGCTACGGGTGGCCATCCAACGGATGTTGGCCCTGCTGGAACCGGCCTTGATCATCACGTTAGGCTTAATGATAGGCGGCATTATCGTGTCGATTTTGCTGGCCATACTCAGCGTCAACGATCTTGCCTTCTAAGAACGTGTGTTAAAAGCTGCTACGCGTCCGATTGCTGCGTTGCGCGGT